>CADBOH010000112.1 GCA_902796285.1 uncultured Eubacteriales bacterium
AACAATGTTTGCAGAATTTGAGGAGTGGGTGCATGATAGTCAAGAGAAAGGTGAGAGTTTAACCAAAGATAAACTCTGTGATTATTACTATGATTTAAATAAGCAATATTTTGGCAAAACAAAACTTGTGCCAGAAATTAAGTACGAGTGGGCAAGAATCCCACACTTTTTCAGCGCATTTTATGTTTACAAGTATGCAACTGGTATAATTTGTGCCTTAAACTTTGTAAATAAAATTTTAACAGAAGGGGAAAGGGGCGTTAAAGATTACTATAAATTTTTGACGGCTGGATGTAGTGATACTCCAATCAACATTTTAAAAAATGCAGGCTGTGATCTTGAAAGTGAAAAACCATTTAACTATACTTTTGATTATTTAAGAAATATGCTTAGTCAGTGGAAAAATTTAAAATAAAAAGATAGCAAGTTTTGCTATCTTTTTTGAAATATGTATTCTTGCCCCTGAGTAGGGATTGAAAGATAATCTTTTATATAATCGCGTGATTTATAGGTCATATGGATTGGTATAAAATTGCATGTTTTATATTCATTTGCAAGTGAGAGCACTTCTTGCGCGGATAAATGCTTGTTGTTTTCAACAATGGTGGCGGTGTCGATAAAAATCGTATCACAATGTTTTATTATTTTTACAACATTGTTGCACATCGCGCTATCACCGGTAAATCCCAATTTAACTCCATCTTTTTCAATTGTAAATCCATACGCGTCTAGCGTTTGATGTAGCATTTTAAAACATTTTATTTTGTAGTCACCAAGTTTAACAATTTTGTTGTTTTCACAATCAATAAATGTGATTTTTTCATCAATAAATTGATTTAAGTGAAAAACCTCCATAGTTTTCAATAGAGTTTGCAATCTTTCCTTGCAGCCCTTTGGCGCCAAAATCTTAATATTTTGTGGCACATTATGTTGATTTAAATAATCAATTACTGCATGTAGATCTGCAAAATGATCACTATGGAAATGTGAGATCACTATGTACTCAATGTTATCCAATTTGTTTTCTGTAAGCAGTGTTTTAAAACTGCCAGCAGGAACATCAAAAAGCATGTTGTCATCTATAATAAAACTCGTTGATAATTCTTTAAACCACGTGCAATAGCAGCCCACAATTTTTACTTTCATACACTTCCCTTATCTTTTGTTTTATTTATTACATCAAACATCATTTTTTCCATTTTATCCATGCATTCATCTTGGTCAAAAACAGCACTATATTTGATATATTGTTCTTGGCAAGCAGCCCTTTCTTGTGGGTGTTCAATCCAATAGTCTATTCTTTTAGCAAGATCATCGGCGTCATTGCATTTGAATTTGTTGTTTTCAGTAAGCGCAAAATTTTTGGTCGCAGCACGTTTTGAGTCAGATACAACAGGTACAAGCCCGCAAACACAGGCTTCCAAACATGCAATGCCTTCAAGTTCAATTTCTGCAGGGTGAACATAGAGGTCGGCATAGTTTAAAAGTTTTATCATTTCTTCTCTTGTAAAATACTGAATAATTGGCGGATTTACAAGTTTTTTAGATTTTCTTATAAGTCTTTCTTTAAAAGGGCCAGCTCCAGCCATAATTAGTTGTATATCCTTGTTGTGTTTTGATTTTGAAATAGCCTTTATAAGTACGCCTTGCATTTTTTCCTTTGAAAGTCTGCCGGTAGTTAAAATAACAAACTTATCCTTTAAGTTTTCAGGTTTTTCGCATGGCATTGGCCTTACATAACTGTTAACACCATTTGAAATAACGTATCCGTTTGTTTTTCCAACAACATTTTCATAGTTTTCTCTTATAAACTCGGTAGGGTAATGTATCCCATCAACATATTGATAAAACTTGTTGTGAAAAACTTTATAAACAGTTTTGTTTATAACAGAAGAATTCATTACGCCAAAGTGGCTAGTTACATTTTCAGCTTGGCAGTGGAAACCAGCGGTAACAGGCTTGCCATATTTTTTTGCTGTTTTGCAAGCAGATATGCCAAGCGAAAAAGGAAGGATACAGTGAACTATATCGCTATTTTTTATAACTTTTTCAAACTCTTTGTTGTTTTTTACTTTTTTAGTAAGGGATACACCATTTTTTGCAAGGATTGGATTGAGCAGTGGACCAAGATTGAGTTTGTCAACAATCACAAAACCTTCTTGACCCTTTTTATCGCTATCACTGCAAATAACTGTTACTTCGTGCCCCTTTGATTTTAAATAATTTATTAAGTTATATGATGCCATGCTTGTCCCATTATTTTTCTCTCCAAGGACGTCGCATGCTATTACTACTTTCATGTTTTCTCCAATTTGTATTAAACATTAAAATTATAACACTTTGTTATTAAATTGTCTAGTAAAAAAAGCGAAAAGACAAAATTCATGTCTTTTCGCAGTCAATTTTGGCTGTCTACTGTTTTTTTAACAATGTATTAATTATCTTTTCAAGCCTGTTAGCAGCAGAGACTGCCTTGTTGTGTGAAATATGCTCACACATAACTCTTATTTTTTGTTCTGTACCACTTGCTCTTACCAAAACCCTTCCCTTGTTTTTGAACTCGCTTTGAATGGTGAGTATTTCCTTTGCCAAGGCATCAGAGTTTAGCAATCTATATTTGTCATCAACCTCAATGTTGATGTTTATTTGAGGGAATTTTTTGTAGCACAATGATTTTGCGCTATCCAACCGTTGCAATAACAAAGCCGCCACCAAGAGCCCATCGCCAGTCTTTGAATAGCCATCGATTATTATGTGTCCAGAAGGCTCGCCACCAAGCAACACTTTTTTTTCTCTCATCATTTGTGAAACATATTTGTCTCCAACATCGGCACGTAAAAGTGATATGTGGTGTTTGTTAAGAAAGTTTTCAAACCCCTTGTTTGTCATTACCGTTCCAACAATAGAATTTTTACATATACTCATGTTTTGGCTAAGCATACACAAAATATCATCGCCATCAAGAATTTCGCCATCCTTATTGCATGCAAGCATGCGGTCACCATCTCCATCAAAACAAAAACCAAAATCGGCATTATTACTTTTTACATGTTGAGCAAGAACTTCGGGGTGAAGAGCACCACAATTTTCATTTATTTTTGTGCCGCAATTGGTGCTGTTGATAAATATAGGGTCATTGCAGGCTTTTTTAAATATGGTTTTTGCAAGTTTGTATGTTGCACCATTTGCACAGTCAATAACAATCTTTAAAGCTTGTTTTTTGTCTATTAAACTTAATAATTTGTGTTGGTAAAGCCTTGTAAGGCTTGGTTTGTATTCATATTTGCCAATCCTATCATGTTGGGCTGGGGTAAATAATGAAAGAGCAGACTCAATATTATTTTCTTCTTTTTCAGTTATTTTGTATCCATCTCTATCAAAAACTTTAATGCCATTATGTTCGGGAGGATTATGACTTGCGCTTATTACAATTCCATAATCACAGCCAAGATTTTCTGTTAATAATGATATAACTGGGGTTGGTGCTATGCCGATATCAACAACATTTATACCACACATGCAAAGTCCATTTGCTACCGAAAGTGCGAGTAATTGCCCAGATGGGCGAGTGTCTCGGCCAATTAATACCTTTTTATTTTTGCAAAATTGTGCCAAGGCACACCCAAATTTGAAGGCAAGTGACGGGGTGATTGTTTTGCCGTAAATTCCTCTAATGCCATCTGTTCCAAAATAATTTGCCATAATTTTCCTTTTAAAAATATTTTTTTGCTCTATCTGGTTTGTTTATTTGTTTTGCTCTGCCAATGACAAAATCGCCTGAGTTTACTTTTTCTGTGACAGTTGTTCCGGCGCATATGTAACTGTTACTCTGTATTTCCACCGGTGCAATTAGATTGCTGTTTGAACCTATAAACACATGGTCACCTACAAATATTTTGTTTTTTGCTTTTCCACTATAATTTGCAAAGATTACTCCACATCCAACATTGCAGTTTTTTCCTATCTGGCTGTCACCAACATAGGCAAGGTGACTGATTTTGCTGCCATCACCAACTTGGCTGTTTTTTATTTCAACAAAATTGCCAATCTTGCAGTTTTTGCCAATGTTTGTGCCCGGCCTAATCCGTGCAAATGGTCCAACCACAGAGCCACTTTCAACTACCGAGTCATCGATATTTGAAGATTGAATTTTACAGTTTGACTCAATAACACTATTTGTAATATAGTTGCCGGGCATAAGCACTGAGTTATCACCGATTTCACTGTTGCCA
>CADBOH010000113.1 GCA_902796285.1 uncultured Eubacteriales bacterium
GATGTTGAGGCAAACTTAAACTTAAATTCTTCTTTAAATATTGGTGGCATCGTTGGTGTTCTTGAGCAGGGCAAAATATTAAATACTCTGTCATTTGGCAATATTGATATTAAAGGTGAATGTGAAAAAACACAAAATGTTGGCGGAATAGCTGGGTTTGTTTCAGGCACAGATAGCAAAATAAAAAATGTTTGCTTTGGTGGGCAGATAACAAATGAGCAAGCAGAAAATGTAAATATTGGTGCTCTCGTTGGGGCTACTTCAACAATAAGCCAACCAACTGCTAGCAATATAAACTTTGGCTATTGGACAAAAGACCTTGCAAGTATAGGCAAAGGGCTTAGTTTAACAAGCGATAAAATTGATAGAGTTTCAGTTATAAATAAAGATTTTTTAACAAATACAGAAAATTTTGACCCAGCATCTCCTGTTTGGGATTTTGCTCATACTTGGATTATGAAAAGCTCAACTTTCCGTTTGCAGAGATTTGAAACATTTAAATTTGGGTTTGCCACTATATTAGATTCAACAAATGTTTTGGATAGGGGAACAGAACAAGACCTTAAAACCACAATGGAATGTAGTGGAGAGATTGTTGGGGCATATTCACAACAAGGCCTGAATGAGGTTAAATATGGGCAAAAAGTAACAATTCAGCTTGTTTTAAAAGATAGTTATCAAGGGTTTTATGATTTAACCAATATAATTTTAAACTCAAAAAATGTTGACATGGAATTACCAGAAAAGAATGCTGACGGCAACTATGAGTTTAACGTAATAGCCGATGACTCAACGGCGGGAGTTTATTCATTTGCTTTCAGTGCACATATATTCACATGTGAAGTTGAATCTAAAGATAAAGACCAGGGCGGAGTAAAAACGGTTGAAGCGACATCAAGTGTTGATAAGTTAAGTTTATCATTTTCACATAATTCTTCAACGAAAAAGATAACTGCGGTTGGTAAAGGAATTTTCGTATTTGATCATTGGGAGTTATATTATAAAAATGGCGATAATTGGAGTGAAAACCCAGAAGAAAACTTTAATGGCAGTGAAGTTATTTCAATAAATTATGGAACAGAACCATTTAATAAAGAGTTTAAGCTTGTTGCCTATTTTACCAATGAAAATGCTATTCAAATAAAATTCCCAAGTTTTAACAATAGCAAAATAGATAGTTTAAAACTTGGTGGGAAAGAATATGATGGCGAGCCTATATCTGTGTCACCAAACGCAACTTTAAATCTTGAAATCATCACTAAAAAAGGGTTTAAGCTTAATTATGAGCGATTTGTAAATGACATGCAAGTTTTCTATGGCGACAATTCGCTTGTAATGATCAGTGATCCAGTTGAAGATGAACAGACTTCAAAAACAACTTACAAATTTAATCTTTATATGAAAAATGTTGATTCACAAAAGGTTGAAGACAAAAACATGGATATAACTTTTGCTATTGAAAATGAAAAATCTTCAGGTGGCGGACTAAGCATGTGGATTTACATTGGTGTTGCTGTTGCGGCAGCCGCAATTATTGGCGTGGTTATATTCTTGATTATTAAAAAGAAAAGAGGGCCAAGAAAGGGTGGCGGCAGAGGAACAAAAACCAGCCAGAAAAAAGCAAGTTATGATGATTATTATGTATAAAAAAATCCATGGGAACATGGATTTTTCTTTATTTTGCAAGCAAGTTTGCTATTGAGTTGTCAACTGCCTTTGCGTAAGCAGTTTTGTAAGTCACACCCATTTTTGCACCTTGCGTTGTGTTTATTATATCTAAAAGCCTGTTATAAGACTCTTCTTTTAATATAAAGTCAGATGACCAAGCGTCGATTGCAAGATATTGTTTTACAGCAATTTCAAGTTCTTCAATTGTCATACTTGGGAATGATTTAGTAAGCGCCTTTGCAGCGTTATTTGCAGTATTTGTTGCAATGTATTTGTAGCCGTTATAAACAGCCTTCAAAAATTTTTCAGCTTGTGAAGCGTTCTTTTTTAGATAACTTTCAGTTGCCGTAAAACACGTATATGGTATCTCGCCAGAAAGTTGCCCAACCGCTGTTAAAACGTGGCCGTTGCCTTCCTTTTCAATATTTGTTGCAGTAGGCTCAAAAAGGGTGCAAAACTCCGCTTTTGACGTTATAAATTCACTGCCTATCATAGGGAATGAAACATCTGTTCTTAGGTTGACCTCATTATTTGCACTGTTAGTGCCGATTGTTAACCCTGCATTTTTGATAATGTATTCAAGTGTCATTGCAGGCAATCCACCAGCTCTGCCACCAATGATGGTTTTCCCTTTTAACATATCTAGATTAAAGTCTGTTATATCATCCCGTGAGACAAAAAATGAGCCATCTCTTTGAGTTAATTGACCAAAAACTTTTGGTTGGTCTTTAAGCCCATCTGCATAAACGACTTGTTCTGGGCCAATCAAAACAATATCGGCACTGCCACTAATTAGGGCGGTCATCGATGCGTCTGATCCAGTTGCACTTTCAATTGTAACTTCAAGACCTTCATCACTAAAATAGCCTAAATTGTATGCTGCGTAAAGTGGAGCATAGAATATGCTATGAGTCACTTCGTTTAAACGAATTTTATTTGAATTGGTGTTTCCACAGGCTGCAAACATTAAGCTTGTTGCAAACAAAAATAAGAAGCAAATTGCGAAAACTGAGTATTTTTTTAAGCTTTTCATTTTTTCTCCTTTCAAAAACAGATTTATGAAAAAATCAAGTTTTTTGTGATAAAAATCAATAAAAATGATTAAATATTTGCTTTTTTTGGCTTTTAAACCTATAATTATGTCATGAGAGTAACCACGGGTAAATATAGAGGAAGAAAACTTATTGAAAACAAGTATGATCATATTAGGCCGACCGCCGATGTTGTAAAACAGGCTGTTTTTAACAAGCTTGCATTTGTAGTTTTAGATAGCAGAGTTCTGGATTTGTTTTGTGGAACAGGTGCACTTGGTATTGAGGCAATAAGCAGGGGTGCGAGTGAAGTTGTTTTTGCAGATAAAGACCCAAGAAGTGTGGCACTAACCAAAAGTAAGTGAAAAAACTTAGGGGTTGTAGAAAAACATAGAGTGATCACAGGCGACTACAAAAATGTTATAAAAATGCTAAGTGGTCAAAATTTTGATATAATTATTCTTGATCCGCCATACCAGAGCGGAGTGTATGAAGATGCTATACAAAAAATTTATGATAGCAAACTTTTAAGCGATGATGGAATCATTGTTTGTGAGCATAATCAAAAAGACGAGTTTAACTTTGCACCATTTAAAGTGGTGGACGAAAAGGTTTATGGGATAAAAAAAATATCATATTTAAAATATTAAAGCAGCACATGAATATTTGAGCTGCTTTTTTCATATTTTGTAATATGTCAAAATTACGTTTCAAAGTTTTTAAATTTAGAAGATGGGCTGTAAATTTATCCATAGCGATTATGCTTTTTATTGTTGCAGGCACATGCGTTATTGCGGGTAGTATTTCCACTCCTGCAATGGCGGTAAGTGGGGTGTATTATAGTGGGAGTAAAGATTCAAACAAAATATCACTTATGATAAACGTTTACTGGGGTAGTGAATATCTTGATGATATGCTTGCAACCCTTAAAGAGAAAAACGTGAAGACAACTTTTTTTGTTGGTGGAACATGGGCAGTTTTAAATGAGAATTACTTAAAAAAGATATATGAAGATGGCCACGAAATTGCAAATCACGGCTACCATCACAAAGATCACGATAAGATAAGTGAGCAAGAAAACTTAAACGAAATCAAAAACACCCACACTATAATTAAAGAATTGCTTGGTATTGATATGAATCTTTTTGCCCCGCCAAGTGGGGCGTATGATAAAACAACAGTTTCATGTGCTGCACTTCTTGGCTACAAAACAATTATGTGGACTAGGGATACAATAGACTGGCGTGATCACAATGCTGACTTAATATATAACCGTGCAATCAAAAATGCAAAGGGTGGTGATCTTGTGCTTATGCATCCAACAGAGGCAACAGCAAAAGCACTTGGCAAAATCATTGATTACCTTCAAGGACAAAAATTTGTTTTGACCACTGTGAGTGATAATATTGCCTTAGTAGCTGACTAAACAATCAAACAAAAAATAACAAAAATATTCTTAAAAATCTTTTATAAGTGTTGAGAATATTTTTTTTTTGTGCTATTATTATAGAGTATAATATTTATTTAAGGAACATATATGGCTACTTTTCAATTGACAAATAAAAAGAAGAATGAAAATGGTAAGAACATTAAAAAAATAATAGGCTGGATTTTGCTTGGACTTTCAACTTTTATGTTTTTATTTTCGGCAACAAACCTATTGCCATTTTTAAATAGATTTTTACTAGGCATATTAGGGGTTTTTATTTACCCACTTTCAGTGCTTGGACTTTTGATATCCCTTGCACTTCTTAACAATAAAAAATATGTGATGCCTAAAAAATACGCAATCTTTCTTGCACTTAGTTTATATTTCTTGCTTGCAATTATTCAACTTATAGTTATTGGCAATCCAGGCGGCATGAGCTATGGACAATATGTTGCGCTAAATTACACTAAAAAATATACCGCTGGCGGTATGATCATAGGCTTTTTGCCATCATCACTTGTATCTTTGATGGGGGCTGTAGCAACATATATTCTTTTATCTGTTGCCTTGGCTGGTAGCATAGCGCTTTTTGTTGAAGCGGTTATTTCGCTTAAAAAAACTGCCAAACAACAACAGCCAATCAAACTTTCAATTAAAGAAAAGGAAGCACCTGTAAATAATCCTCGTGAAAAGGCAAATAGGGTTAAGATAATTGAAAATGAAGAAAAACCTATTGATGTTATGCTTAATGGAAATATTGAGGAAGAAGAAAAACGAGAACTTACCGCAAGAGAAAAACTTGGCCTTGTCGGAGCAAATAGAAATATTCACCAATCAACATTTGCAAATCATGACGAAGTGCATCTGCCAGAAGAAACGGATGTTAAAGATAAACTTCCAAACGGCATGACTATGAGAGAATTCTTGCTTTCACCTCCAACAGTTGACCTTGATAAGTTTAGGGCGCAAAGTGCAAGAGTAAGAAGCAACAATTTTGCGATGATGAATTCAAATCAAACAAAATATGAGGTCAACGAAAACATCAGTCAACTAAAAGATGAAGATCAAACGATAGAAGACAATTTTGAAGATTACACAACACAAACATCGAGAATCGATCTTACAGATGTTAATCCAGATGAAATTACAAATGAAGCCGAAGATATCATTAGATCTGTGGTAGAACAAGAGAAAATTGAAAGAGATGAGTCTTTTATTCAAGACGAGCCTGTTTATGAAGAAGAGCCTGAGGAACCTATAGAAGAAATAGAGTCTCCAAGCGACATCAAACAGTTTATTGACTTTGGTGATGTTGATGAGGATGTCAAGGAGATAGAAGGGGAAAAACCTATTGAAGAAAAGCCACAACCTAGTTTTGATAGAGAAGAGCGAGGCTCAATTCTTCGAGACAGAAGAAGTGATGAAAGCAATCTTGTTCAGGAACGCAGATTTACAAGAGAAGGGGCAATCAAGCCTCATGAATATGATGAGATCGATAGAAGAAAAGATATGGTTTCTGTGCCTGAGAAAAAGGAAGAAAAAATCAAACCATATAAGTATACAAGGCCATCCCTTGACCTTCTTACAACAGTTTCAGATGATCTTTCAATATTTAATGAAGAAACACCTAGAAAGAGGGTTGCGCTTGAAAATGCACTTGAAAGTTTTGGAATTCCAGCCAAAGTTCAAAATGTTGTTATTGGACCAACCGTAACAAGATATGAAATTCAAATGCCAGAAGGGATTTCTGTTAAGAGAGTGCTTTCTCTTGATGCAGATATTGCTTACGCTTTATCTGCTAAGGGCATAAGAATTGAAGCACCAGTTCCTGGAAGAAGTGTTGTGGGTATTGAAGTTCCAAATAGCAAAATCGCAAAGGTTAGTATAAAGGATGTGCTTTCATCAAAAGAATTTACTCTTAGCCCATCACCACTAACATTTGCTCTTGGAAAAGACATTACAAATGGTGTTAAAGTTTGCAATCTCCAAAAGATGCCACACCTTCTTGTAGCAGGTACAACAGGTTCTGGTAAGAGTGTTTGCTTAAACTCAATCATTGTTTCAATACTTTACAAAGCGGCGCCTGATGAAGTTAAGTTTATTATGATTGACCCAAAACAAGTTGAACTTTCAATGTATGAGGGGCTTCCACATATGATCACACCAAAGGTCATAACAGATCCAACAAAGGCCGTCAACGCACTTCAATGGGCGGTTGATGAAATGGAGAGAAGATTCAACTTGATTTCAGACGAACGTGTGAGAAATATAGATGAATACAACAAAATTGACAAGGTTTTGCAAAATAAAGTCAAAAAAATGCCTTATATTGTAATAATCTTTGATGAATTTGCAGATTTCATGTCTGTTGCTAAAAATGAAATAGAAGACAAAATTAGAAGACTTGCTGGTAAGGCCAGAGCCGCAGGAATTCACTTGATTCTTGCCACACAAAGACCTTCTACCGATGTTGTTACTGGTACATTAAAAGCAAATCTTCCTGCAAGAATTGCATTTAAGGTTGCGAGCCGAATTGACAGTGAAGTTATTTTGGGCGCAACAGGCGCTGAAAAACTTTTGGGCTACGGAGATATGCTTTATAAGCCGACCGATTCATCAATGACAAGAATTCAAGGCTGCTTTATTGATACACCAGAAACGAAGGATTTTGTAAACTTTATCATTGAAAATAATGAAGAGATATTTGATGAGGAAGCATTTAATGCGATCAATAATCCTGGCAAAAGCACAAATGGTGGCGGCGGTGATGGAAATAATGGAGTTGACCCATTACTTCCACAAGCACTTAAAATTTGCATTGATAATGGTGTTGCTTCTACTACCATGGTTCAACGAAAGTTGTCTATTGGATATCCAAGAGCGGCGCGTATAGTTGATCAAATGGAGGAGAGAGGATATATTTCAAGTGCTGAAGGATCAAAACAAAGATCTGTATATATTTCAATAGAAGAATTTTATGCAATTTTTGGAGATATTTACGATTAAAAACTGGAGAAAAAATGAAAAGAGCACAGTTACAAGAAAAAAAAGTTTCAGCCATAAGCCTTGGTTGTGATAAAAACAAGGTTGACCTTGAAAAAATGTTAGGGCGCATAAAGGCTTATGGACTTGAAATTTGTGAAGATATTACACAGGCGGATATTGTTATTGTAAACACATGCGCGTTTATACTTCCAGCGCAAAAGGAAGCAATAATGAACATCCTAGAAGTGGAAGACCTTAAAAAGAAGGGTGTTGTTGAAAAAGTTATCGTTACAGGTTGTTTTCCTGAACGGAATTATGCACAAATGAAGGAAAATTTCCCAACCATAGATGCTTTTTTACATATTCGCGAAAATGAAAATATTTGTGGAATAATAGAAGAGTTATATCAAATTGAAGATAGAAAAAGCGTAAAATCATTTGAAAGAGTTTTAACAAATAGCCCAAGTTATGCTTATCTTAAAATTGCGGATGGCTGCAATAATGTTTGCTCATTTTGCACAATTCCAAGAATAAGAGGTAGATATACATCGGTGCCAATGGATAAGCTTGTAGATGAAGCCAAGAATCTTGTGGGGCGCGGCGTGAAGGAGATAATTCTTGTTGCGCAGGATACAACTAGATATGGTGAGGATTTATACGGCGAAAATAGACTGATTCAACTTTGCGAAAAACTTTCAAAGATAAAAGGTTTAAAGTGGATAAGAATTCATTATGCTTATCCAGAGAAGGTTACAAAAGAGCTGCTTTCATTTATCATGAAAAATGAAAAGATGTGCAAGTATATCGATATTCCACTTCAACATATTGATAATGATATTTTGTCAAGCATGAGAAGAAAACATAACGAAGATGAAACACGAGAACTTGTTTCACTTTTGCACAGAGAATATCCTGAAATTGCATTAAGATCAACATTTATCGTTGGTTATCCAGGCGAAAACGGAAAAAAATTTAAAAAGTTATGTCAGTTCATAAAAGAAGCCAAGTTTGATTATGCGGGATTTTTCCCATATTCAAGAGAGCCAAATACTGCAAGTTTTTACATGAAAAAACAGGTTTGCGAGTTTATTAAAAAACGTCGCGCTAAAAAGATAAATATTATTCAGCAGGGAATTGCACTAATCCATGCACGCGAGATGATAGGCAAAGAAATAGAAGTGCTTGTTGATGACTTTGATCAAACAACGGGAGAATTTTGTGCTCATAGCGAAAAATGCTCTCCATCAGTTGACTTTGGAGTGCGTTTTGTGGATAATGGAAGTGTGAAGATTTCACAGCTTGTAAAAGTTAAAATCTATGATTTTGACGGAAGTGATTTTAAAGGAGAATTATTATGAATGTACCAAACAGAATAACATTATCAAGAATTTTGCTTTTGCCACTTATTGTATTCTTTTACTTAGCAGATTTTATCCCTTATGGGAGACTTGTTGCAACAGTATTGTTTGCTATTGCTGCTCTCACTGATTCATGGGATGGCAAGTATGCAAGAAAACATAATATGGTTACAGATCTTGGCAAATTTTTTGATACAATCGCAGATAAGTGCTTGATTATGACTGGGCTTATCTTAATCGTTGCAGGTGGAGTAAAAGGCAATGCACCAATCGTATGGCCATCATGGGCTGGTGTGATTTGTATTATTTTAATCCTTGCAAGAGAGTTTATTGTTAGCGCTCTTAGACAAATTGCCGCTGCAAAGGGAAAAGTATTGGCAGCAGGTTGGGGTGGAAAGATTAAAGCCGCAGTACAAGACGTTGTTGTAACAGTTTACATGGCGCTTGCATTCTTCGTTACAGATATTTATCCAATGATTAATGCGGATATTGCTGAAAAGATCACAGGAACAATAAGATTTATTCTTTTGATTGCTCTCTGCATAACAACACTTATCACAATTTACACTGGCATTGATTATCTTGTAAAAAATAGATTTGTTTTTCTAGAAGATGGCAAAAATTTTAAAAAGAAAGAAAAAACTGAAGAAAAACTAGAAGAAAATAAGGAAGAGAAAGGTGAGTAATATGGAAAAGAAAGACAGCAAAAGAGAGGCTCTTGACCAAGCGCTCCTTCAAATTGAAAAGCAATATGGCAAGGGTGCCATTATGAAGCTTGGTGACAGGGTAAACGAGCCAATTAACGTTATTCCAACAGGATGTTTAACACTTGATATCGCACTTGGTATTGGTGGTATCCCAAGAGGTAGAGTTATTGAAATTTACGGGCCAGAATCTTCTGGTAAAACAACGGTTTCTCTTCATGTGATTGCAGAAGCGCAAAAACTTGGTGGCACAGCAGCGTTTATTGATGCAGAGCACGCTCTTGATCCAGTTTATGCTGAAAAACTTGGCGTAAAAACAGAAGATCTTCTTATTTCTCAGCCAGACAATGGTGAACAAGCTCTTAACATTTGTGAAACACTTGTTAAGTCTGGCTCTATCGACATTGTAGTTGTTGACTCAGTTGCTGCATTAACTCCAAAAGCAGAAATTGATGGCGAAATGGGGGATAACCATGTTGGTCTTCAAGCAAGAATGATGTCTCAAGCACTTAGAAAACTTACTGGTATTATAAACAAGAGTAATACAACAGTGATTTTTATTAACCAGCTTAGAGAAAAAGTTGGGGTGTTATTTGGTTCACCTGAAACAACAACAGGCGGAAAAGCACTTAAATTCTACTCATCAATTAGACTTGATGTTAGAAAGAAAGATACAATTAAGGATGGCACTGAGATCTTGGGTAATAGAACAGTGGTTAAGGTCGTTAAAAACAAATTAGCCCCTCCATTTAAAACAGCAGAATTTGATATTATTTATGGACAAGGAATCAGCCAAACAGGTTGCGTTGTTGACCTTGCATTAAATAGTGATATCATTCAAAAATCAGGTTCATGGTTCTCTTATAACGATGAAAAAATTGCACAAGGCAAAGAAAATGTTAAAACTTATCTTGATAAAAACCCTGAGGTTTATAAGGAGATATTTAACAAAGTTAAAGAGGCCTATGGCATTGCAAAAAAAGATGAATAAAAAATGCTTCACAATTTGTGAGGCTTTTTTATTAAAAAAACACATTGATGAGTTTTTGCATTTAATTATATTCTATGAAACTGATTTTAAACCATATTGACAAAGTTTAATTAGTATTATACAATATAAACATGAAAATTAATTTATCTTTAAAGACAAAAAAAATGTTAAAAAAAGCATTGGGGACTGTGCTCGCCGTTGGGGTGTTGTTTTTTGGTGGGCTTTTTGTTAGGGAAGGGATAAATAATTTAAGTTATACCTCTCAGGCGACAATACATCAAAATTTAGAGGATTTTGGTGTGGTTAATCCATATGTTTTTAAAGATGAATTTGGCACTTTAAGAAGGCTTGCCAATAATGGTGATGAGCCAGTTTATGTTACATTTGATGAGAACTTTGAAAACGAACCTTTTTATAAAGAAATGGCAATAAACTCTCTTGATTATGTTTTTGATATGGTGCATGAAATTAATCCTTTATATCGCTACAAGATTATTTCTGAAAAACAGGCAAATGAAAAGGCATTTTTTGGTAAATCAATAATACAATATAAAGCATTTGATTTTAATAAAAGTGCATACAAAGAGTCAATGGGTGTAGAGACACATCAAGTCAATTTGCATGATATGATTTTTTGGGATCATATAGCAAGCAACAATCGTATCTCGGTAGATTTTGCCAGATTTGATGATTTGGTTTTGGGTTATATTTTTACTCACGAACTATTGCACGCTTTTGGATTTGATGATGTGTATAAAAATTTTTATTACAATGGCGTGTTAAAATCTGATGAAAAAACAAGATTGCGTGCGGATACATTTATGCAGTCACAAGTAGGTGAAGCAATGCATGTTATCACTCCAAAAGATTATGCTACACTCTGTGCTTTATACTATCCAAAAACAAAGATTGGTGATGAAAAATATAAGTCATATGTTACTAGTAAAATTGAAGAATACACTGATATGTATTATAAAATTATTGATCAAAGAGTTTTAAAGAGTCTTGGGTGGCGCTACATGTTTGGCGAAAAAAAATTGAGTAAGCCAGATATGAGCGTTACAAATTTCAGTTTTGATGATTTTAGCGTTAAGTATAGTGAAGAAGGCAGTGTAAAAAATATTTACTTGACCCAAATTAAGGTTCAAATTACGGGCGATACATATAGGTTGCAACTTTTTGATGGACAAGGCGATATACTAGACGAATGTGAGGGCAAGACAATAGAAACTGAACACTTTTTAGTATTAAAGGGGTGTTATTTTAAACACGGTATATCTCCACTTAACGATAAATGTAGATATCAAGATGGATATGTTGATGATTTATGCATTTTTGAAGAAGAAGGTGAATTTAAAGCTGTATTTAGTTATAATGATGAAGTTCTAAATAAGTGTGATGCAGAGCGTTATGGAAGAGTTTCTGCAAAAGAGATATTTGTTGAATAAAAAATCATGAAAGTTTCGTGATTTTTTTGTTGTTATGATTTCATTTTAAATAATTTCCCGTTGACAAGCCCGTGTATTTATGATAAACTAAAATTATGAAAAAAGATAAGAAAAAGTGTCAAAACCCAATTTTAAAGAAGGTAGGCAAAGCTCTAAAAATTGCAGTGGCAACAATTGCAGTTGTTGGAGTTTTAGTTTTTGGCGGGCTTGCTATAAAAGGTGCGTTTGATGCACAAAATTACACTACATCTGCTCAAATCAACCAAGTTATGCAGGAGTTTGGTGTTGAAGATTCCATAATGATTAAAGACCCATTCGGCAATTATAGAAGACTTGCAAACAACGGAGATGAACCAATCTATGTGTCATTTGCTGATGAGTATGAAAATGAACCAGAGCATAAGGAATGTGCTGTAAACTCGCTTGATTATGTGTTTGGCATTGTTGGAGCAATTAATCCTGACTATAAATACGAAATAGTAAATGAGTCATATCGTGCAAAGCAAGATTTTCTTGGCAAGTCTACTATTCAATATCAAGTAGCAAATTTTGCAAAATTGCATAAAGATGCGGATGGAGAAGAAATTCAAAATATTGATTTACAAGATATTGCATACTGGGATTTTATATCAACTTCTAATAAAATATTAATTGATTTTGAAAAAATTAAAAATGAAAGTCATGAGTATAAAAACGACGTATACGTTCATGAATTATTGCACGCATTTGGCTTTAATGATGTTTATTCTTATACTGGATTTCATAAACCAGATAATAAAATCAGATTTAGAGGGGATACATTCATGCAGTCCACGCTTGCTGAAAAAACTCATATGATAACTCCAAAAGATTTTGCAACTTTGTGCGCTGTTTATTCGCCAAAAACTTATGTAAATAATGCAGCAGCAATCGATGGACTAAGAC
>CADBOH010000114.1 GCA_902796285.1 uncultured Eubacteriales bacterium
AGAAAAACGGGCTTGCAAAATAATCAAAAAATGACTTAGCATATGCTAGGTCATTTTTTATGTTTTTAATATTGGTTGAAAATTGCCAAAAAACACCAAATTTGCACCTTTGGTATTTTTCTTTACCAACTCGGCGAACTAATTTAGCCGTGTTCGCCACTAGTTTCTCAATCTCCTTATAAACACTAGCAAAAACGCTAGTGTTTTACTGGTGTGAGTGGGCAGATTCGAACTGCCGGCGTTCTGCTTAGGAGCGCTCAAAATCTTAAATTTTTCTCATTTTATATATCTAATTGCGCAATATCGCTCAAAATATCTTTCAAATCAAGCAAAATCTATATCAAATTCTATATCTTTTCTTGCACATACCTAAAACTTGGGCACTATTTGGGTACAATTTTAGGCAATTTTTGACTTTGGGTACTCTTGGCTATTTTCCAATAAAAAGTCGTTTACAAACTTCATATGTAATTTTAATAACCTGGTCAATTTGTAAGTTTACAAGTTGACCTTTTTCAACGTCTAAATCAAAATACTCTCGCCATTTGTCTTTTGAAAAACCTTTAACAAACTTATCTTCAAGTTCACATATTTTATTTAACTGCAGTTGTTCCTCTGCGGTTATTTTTTGGTCTTGCAGGATATCTCTGACCAGTCGAATAACGTTTTTCAACTTGTTCACCTCCATTCCAAATTATTGAGCAGTAGCGCGCATAATTAAATCCTTCGCTGTTAACAAGGATCATAATATCGGCGATCATTGAGCAAAACATCAACACATGCCACACATTGTTTTCATCAACATACATTTCATCTTTGTAGGCCATTATCGCATCATTATCTTCCATTAAGTGACTTCTAAAATGAATAAACTTTTCTTTTGGAAGATAAATTGTTCTTTCAACAACATACTCGGCTCTTTGACCTTCGCCACGATCAATAGCGTTACGTACAAGCCTTGCATCTGACTTTTTATAAACAAATCTTGATTTCATACCACACCTCCTTGCGTTGTGTGATACTATAAATCGTTTTTCATCAAAAGCCAAGTCATTTTTCAACCTTTTCAATAAAAAAGCCCCTAGTAAGCGGTATCTATACAATAAATATAAATTTTATACTAAAAATCCATACAAAAATAGAATTTTTATGTTATAATGCTTTTATAAATACTTCTCATAGTTTTATCTATGTGACATAAGGAGGAATAAATGGCAAGAGAAAAGAAAGAAAAAGAAGTCAAACAAGAAAGCTTAGAAAGTGTCCTTTGGGCATCTGCCAACAAGCTTCGTGGCGGTGTTGCACCATACGAATATATGAATGTTGTTCTTGGACTTGTTTTCTTAAAGTATTTGTCAGACAGATTTGAAATACGAAAGAAACAACTTATAGAAGAAGGCGAAGGTTTTGAGAATGACCGAGATGCATATGAAGAAGAACTAGTGTTCTGGATGCCTGAAAAAGCAAGATGGAGTTATATAACAACTTTCACAAAGTCACCTGAAATAGGAAAAGTTCTTGATGATGCTTTTGTGGAAATTGAAAAAGAAAATCCAACACTCAAAAACATATTGCCAAAGACATACTCAAAACTTGAAATAGATAAATCTTCACTTGGCGAGCTTGTTGACTTGTTTACAAATAAGCTTGATACAACCAGCTACGAAGGAGATTTGTTTGGAAAGGTATATGAATATTTCCTTGGCGAATTCTATACTCCAAGATGCATTGTTGAATTGCTCGTTAATATGATTGAACCTTTCAAAGGTAAAGTATACGATCCTGCATGTGGATCTGGCGGTATGTTTGTTCACTCTGCAAAGTTCGTGCAAGAACATCAAGGAAATATAGATGCGATTTCAATTTATGGACAAGAAAAAGAAGCTAATACTTGGCGACTTGCAAAAATGAACTTAGCCATTCGTGGAATTGATGCAAACCTTGGAACATCAAATGCTGATACTTTCCATGATGATAAACATCCTACACTTAGAGCTGATTATATATTAGCAAATCCTCCATTTAATATTAGCGATTATGGTCAACCAAAATTGTTGAACGATCCAAGATGGGCTTATGGTACTCCTCCAGCAGGAAATGCTAACTATGCTTGGATACAGCACATGATTTCTAAATTATCACCTAACGGTGTTGCAGGTTTCTTACTTGCCAATGGATCTCTTTCAACATCAGGCAAAGAAGAATATGCAATCAGAAAAGCAATGCTTGAAGATGGAATTGTTGACGCAATAGTCACTCTTCCAACCCAGTTATTCTCAACTGTTGCAATTCCAGTATGTGCTTGGTTTTTAAGAAAGAATAAAGCAAACAAAGGCAGAACACTTTTCATTGACGCTCGTCAAATGGGTGAAATGATTGATAGAAAAACAAGAGTGCTTACCGATGCAGAAATCCACAAGATTGCAGACACATATCATAATTGGTTGAAAAACGAAAACTATGAAGATGTCAAAGGCTTCTGTAAATCAGCAACTTTGGATGAAATCAGAGAAAGTGATTATTCCTTAGTTCCTGGCAGATATGTAGGCATAGACAATTCAAATGAAATGACACCAGAACAAGTTGAAGCTGAAATCAAAAAGCTAAAACTTGAATTGAAAGAATTATTTGCAAAAGATAAAGAAATCGATGCAAAATTACAACAAATACTAGACAGTGATGATTAATATTTACTATGTGTGATTGAGTTAAAATATCATGAATATTAAAAGAATATCTTCCAATGCTTGTACCACTTATGTTTGGCTGAGCGCTTGAGCTATCAATATTGTTCTGTATGTGCTTATTAAATTTGCCAGATGATAAAACATAATATAAATATTTTTGAGAAAGA
>CADBOH010000115.1 GCA_902796285.1 uncultured Eubacteriales bacterium
ATCTCACTAAACAGTGTTTTTAAGCTTGTTTTTGAATATCTAGAAACAACAACATCAAACAGCACAAATATTATTCTCGCAAGTATTGTTTTATCCGCACAAAGCGTGCTATCTATATAGTAAGGGATATCAAAAGTTTCAAATATGCTTTCAATATAATTTTCATATTTTGCTATGTCGCTAAGCATAACCGCAAAATCTTTGTAACGATATCCATTTGTGGTATAGTTATAAATGGTTTTTGCAACTGCATTTATTTCATCCATATATGTGTTCGCGCTAAGCAAAGTGTAAAAACCACTATTTTTACATTTGAGTTTTTGGAAGGAATAAACACCCTTGATTATTGCATCCTTTTGCGGAAAAAAGGAAGCATTTTTTTCAATTACGCTATATTGTTTGTGCTCTTCCGCTGCAATTTTTATTATCTTTTGAAAAATGTCTTTTTCATATATATATTCATTGCCAATGCTCGCTGCTTTTGTAAGCGAAATGTTAACCTCCATCGCGCCAACAATAAGGGCCTTTAACATGTTGTATGCCTCGGCAGTAAATGCATCAAAAAAAGCAAAATATATTTTTGTGTTGCTAAAAATTTGGTTGTCTCTGGCCTTTGCACTAGCCATGCTCAGCCTGGCATTAGCATCATTTTTATTTCTAAGTCTTTCATACTCATTGTATATAAGTTTTAAGTCATGAAATTTGATCCCTGCAAGTCCTGATGCTCCATCGTTTAAGTCATCACCTTCAACAAGAGAGCTTTTAAGTTGCATAATTATTTTGTTGATCTCATAACAAAAATTTATATTGGTTTTGCCAAAAATAAGCAAATCTTTTTTTACATTTTGTATCGCCTTTTGCGTTAAAAGCAAACTCTCTTCACTTGAAATAATTCCGCTGTTGTCGCCACCCAGAATTTCACTTGCAAGTTCAGTCAAACCAACAACTCTAACATTAAAAAACGCTTTTTGGCTCAGGCTTGACAAAAGAAGTTTTTCTGTTTGCAATGAAAACTTGTCTGGCACAACAATAATATGTTCAACAAAAAAATCACTATTATCTATAGTGCTAATCATATCTTTTGCGCTATCAAGCATCGTTGAATTTATATATAACTTAACGCTCACATATTTATTTTAGCATATTAGTAAATAAAAGAAAAGAAAAAAGCAGATTATTCTGCCTTTTGCTAGTTATAAATTTTTGTTTTTATTTCCCTTGATTTTAACTTTTCTCTCAATTTCTCCGCCCTTTCGCTTCTTTTTTCATATGCGCCTTCAAGCAGTTTAGTGTTTTCCTGTTTAATCCTTGCAAACTCTTTTTTTAACCTTTCAATCTCATGCTCTTTGCTTTGAAGTTCAATAATTGTTTTCCTTAATTCTATATTTGTTTTTTCAAGACTGTTAAGCATTTTGCTATTTGCTTCATCAACCGCATTTTTCTTCACAAGCCTAACAAGCCCCATAAATAATGCTTGGATTTCCGCATCAGAAATTATTGTTCTTTTTTGAGTGAACTTTATGATGTTGTTTTGTTTTTCTTCGCCTTTATGCTTAGCCAAAAAATTTCTGTATTTGTTTTGATATCGAAGCATAAGTTCAACATCGCCACCAGATAAGTTGAAACAGGCTTTTCTCACTGACACACCATTTTTAACCTCTGCATCTATTTTATGCATGATAGAATCTTCCTCTTCCTGAGAAAAATATTTTATTTCATTTTTTTCGTGTTTTGATAAATCAATACCGATTTGTTTTAATCTAGTTTTATCATCTTTTAGATTGTCAACTTCATGATAATAATAATTTCTCACGCTATTGGGTTTCCTGCTATATTTTGCGGCATGTCTGGCAAAAGCAACCCTTAAAGATTTGTTGCTATTCTTTATCTCCTCTACTGTTTTAAATAAATCTTTTACTTCTTCGTTTTTCCAAATTCCTTTTTTCATATTCACGTCTCCTTGCAAGTTTTATCGACATGACAAAATATTTTTATTCACAAAAACTTGCTCTTTTTTAAGAAATTTGTAGATTAATTTGCTTTGTATCATTAAAAACGCCATTGTGCATATTGTATAATATGAAAACAATAATTTATTCTCCATATGACTGCCTTGTTCAAACAACAGACAATAAGTTTTTTTTAAGTTTAAACGAGCATCTTGAAATAGATGAAATGTTTGATACGCTTAAAATTTATCCAACAGGAAAAAGCAAAAAGTATTCTTTTGAGGTAGATGTAAAAGAAACGGACTCCCCTTTTTATCGTGTTATAAAAAAGGATGACAAAATCCTCATCTTTTTGCTTGACGGGCTTGTTGCTGAAAATGTTGATATTTTTTCGTTTGAATATGATAATAACAAAAGTTTTGTAGAAATCGAGAAAGACAAAATCACTTTCAAAACAAGCTCAAAACAAAAGATCATTTATCTCCCTTCAAAAATAAAAAACGTTGAGTGTGGCAACTTTAAGCATATTGATTACGTTAAGTTTGATGGTGCCAATAAAAAATTTTTTGTTGCCTACAATATTTTTACAAACAAAACAAAGCTTTTTCAAGGTGAAGATATTGTTGTTAATGAAAATGGCATTGTGATAACTACTGAAAATAATAATTTCTATAAAAAAATTGTTGAAGAATATTTTATTGATGACGATGGCTTAAAATCAAGATCAAAAGTCTTTTTGCGCAAGGAAAGTTTTTCCCCTCAACTTATTACTTTTGTTTTTATGAACTATATTAAACAAAGAGATTATGATGGCGCGTTCGACCTTTTACATCCATCACTAAAAAAAGAGTTGCCTACTCAAAGTTTAAAATCATATTTTGGTGATATATCTTATTTTTATCTTATTGACATGCAAACTGCCTTTGCAATATCCAACGGGAAAAACGTTATCTATGAATTTACTTTCGCTGATAATAAAATTATAGAGATAAACGATAACATTTGATTTTATTTTCCTCCATTGACATTTTGCCTCGCACGAGTTATACTATAATTAGAAAAGCGGAGGAGACTATGGGCGATGTAATAAAAACAAGATCTGCCAAAAGCGGTTTGTATCCTTATAGCACACAAGCAATTTTGAAAAACCTTTTAAATATTAGTGAGGCAAGATTTATCATGCCAACATCTCCAAACGCCAATACTACATCCCCTTTTTCACAACTCAGCAGAGAAGACAAAAAACTTCTAAACGAATATTTAGGTATAGTTGATACATTTAGCGCAATACAAGAAATCGAGCAAATTTCAAGCGGAGAAAGAACCATTTCTGGTATTTTACAACAAAAAAATATCAGTATGACTTTTGATGGTGATAGTGTTAATAATGATGATGAAAATTTGTTTAAAAAATTCCCAATACTTTTAAGAAACAAATTTGCTCACCTTGGCTTTGGTTTAAGTTATGATATTAATTCTTCCACTCACCATGTGCAAGGCCGAATTGATAACGACAACTATTTTTCATTTGAAGTTGGAGAAATTGCAGAACTTCACAGATTTATAACAATCGATATTGATGCGTTTGGAAGCGAACCATATAAACAAAGAGATGAAATCAGCATGCTCTTGTTGTCAACATTTCTATCTGACTTATGTAGCATGATTTTAGATGTTCTTCACGAAATAGTTGGCAGAGAGTTTGTTGAAAACAAAAATATTAAGATTTTTAATAAAAACAATATTGAAAAAATCATCAAAGATGATGCGCTTTGCAAGTTAATACAAAGCTTTATTGAAAATGGAAAATGTATTAAACCGCAATCTAGCAACAATGAAATCGAACTATTATTTGATGCTTTGAAAAAAATTAGAAATGCTGTAATTCATAACGGAATTGAATCAGATGGCAATAATTACAAGTTGAGCGACGAAAATGAGCACGTGGCGACATTAAGTTTAAATGACATTTTTGCTCTGATTAAAGCAATTATTTCTTCATCTATCATTGACAAAAATATAAAGATTGTAAAGCTTACCGTTCCAAATCAAAACATTGATATGCAACAAATCAAATCCTCTAATGAAGTGCAAGAATTGATAAGGGAAAAGGCTGGCCCTAAAATTAAGGAAAAGATAGATGAACTGGCCGCCAAACAAAAAGAAATTATACAGGCAAATCGTGAAGATTTAATCATGAAAATTGAAAATGGCGACGAGTCGGTGCTTTAACTAGATTTAGACAACTACAATTTTCTTAACATGAATGAAGATATTGAAAATGAATAAAAAAGATAGCAGCTGCTATCTTTTTTCTTTTTTTTCTTTTTTTATTGGTTTTTCTCTTTTTCTTTTTTTATCTTCTTGATATTCTTTTTCAACAAAATCTTTAAGCATCATATCCCCAATACGTGCCAAAACTGAGCCGGCAACAATCAAAAGAATAAACGGGATTGCCACCATCCATGCAATCATGGCGGCTTCGGTTTCTACATTAAAAAACAAAACCATAAATGTAATAAATGCTGAGATAAATCCGGCAAGTCCAAAGCCTAGAACAAAACCCCCTATCATTTGATAGATAAACTTAATCCTTTTTTGCCCCTTTTCATCATGTTTTGTGATAACATTATGATTTATGTTTTTGATATAACTTTCCATTTTCCCCTCTTAAGTATAATTTACTCAATAGTAATTTCTTCGTCATCTTTTTCTTTTTCAATCTTTATATCTCTGGCGAACTTTTTGATTTGTTTAAAGTCGAGCCACTTGCTCATAGTCCATGTTTCATCATAATCTTCCCAAGTGCCTTTTTGATTTGGAATAAAGTAGCCATGTTTTTCATATAAAGGTTTTGCATATTGATTTGAAGGATAGTATTTAGCTTCAATTTGATTTTTTCCATTTTGCATTGCAAAGTACTCAATCATTTTTAGCAAAGCGCTCCCAACCCCTTGATGCTGAAATTCTTCTTTTGTTTCAATCTTATAAATCCACAAATATTTGTTAAAAATTTCAAAGGTTACAAAGCCCATGCTCTGCCCACTTTTATCAAGGCAGTTGATTTCATAAACATCGCCATCCTTTTCAATTTTCATATCGTAAACCACTTTTTTGTCATTGCGAGATGTTGTAAATGTAGCCTTCATCACTCCTCCTAAAACCATATCTTGTAAATATAATAACACAAAGGAAACGCTTTTTCAAG
>CADBOH010000116.1 GCA_902796285.1 uncultured Eubacteriales bacterium
AAAAAGTTTTGCCAAAAATCTCGTTTAATGGAGAAAATAAATGATTTCAAAAGAGGAATATAAGCAAAAAGTTGCTTCATTTATTAATGAAGATGACATAAATATCTATAAAAAAAAGAAATTGCAATTTAAAGTGGCAATGTCAATCACTCTTCCTGTCGAGTTTGTTATCGCTTTAATAGTGGCAATAGTAATTAGTAGCCCAATGTCCTTTGCTCCATTTGTATTTTTTGTAGTTATAGGTGGTGTAAGTTTTGTAATAATATATACCACAACACGTTTTAAATGGGATCAGTACAAAGAAAAATATATCTATCAAATACTTGAATTTTTGCTTGTAGATTACAAGTATGAATATGATGCAAAGCGATATATCCAATCACCAGTTTTCAATGCTAGTCCATTTGCCGCTTATTATGATCATTATAGCGGAGAAGACTTAATTAAAATAAATATCCCAAA
Organism: uncultured Eubacteriales bacterium; assembly: GCA_902796285.1. Taxonomy (GTDB): domain Bacteria; phylum Bacillota; class Clostridia; order Christensenellales; family UBA1242; genus Caccovivens. The sequence continues at coordinate 463 of CADBOH010000116.1, forward strand.
TGATGACGGAACTCCATCTTCAACCATTCTTTCGCTCTGCGATCTTCACATAACAAAAACGGAAGAAGATGCTGACGGTGACACGCACACTGTTACTGTTTTTAATGGAATTTTTGGATATATAGATTTTCCGTTTGAGTTTAAATGCTCCCTGGGTATAAACGATTATGCTCACGGAAAAAACATGAAAAAAATAAAGCTTGAAGATATCGCTTTTAATAAAAAATTTAAGATTTACACAGATAATCAAATGGAGGCGCTCGTTATCCTAACACCTACCATGATGAAAAAGTTAGAAGATTTTCAAAATAGAACAAAGGGATTTGCAATTGTACTTACTGGCAATAAAATGTATTTTCATATTTACAAAGATATGCTTGAGATGAAACGCCCTAAAAAAGAATTCACCGCCGAGGTTTTTGACGACATTTACGATGATATCCATACTATATTGTCAGTGGTAGAGGAAATAAAAACAAACAACAAAGTTTTCAAAATGTAAAAAGACTGTAATAAATTACAGTCTTTTTTATTTAACATATTTTGTATGAAGCATTTCGAGATACTTGCCATCCTTATCGTTTGTAACAAGGTTTTCAAGCACCTCCACCCCTTCTTTCCCATCTTTAACAGCTTTAACTACAATCAAAATTGTTTTACCCTTGCCATTTTGAGTAAAAAACATTTTTTTTGGCTCCAAAGAGTGCTTTTTTAGTTGATAGATAACCTCTGCCGCGCGATTTGCACCATACACCAAATAGAATGCTCCACCGCTTTTTAGCATCTTAGAAGTTAAATAGCAAAGCCTTTCAAGTGGCAGTGTTTTATCATGTCTGGCGATCGATTTAACTTCATTTTCATTGACTACACTTTCCTTCATGTATGGCGGATTTGAAAATACAACATCAACCTGCCCATTAATGTACTTATTAAAGTTTTCAATGTCGTCATTGATTATTTCAATCTTTTCATCCAGCCCGTTTAACACAACATTTTTTTGAGCCAAGTCGCTCATTACCTTTTGCAATTCAAAGGCCTTGATGTGTGAAAATTTAGTTTTAGCGCTAAGCAGAATCGATATAACGCCGCACCCAGTACCAATTTCAACGCATTCATCTTTTGGCTTTGTGCCAATAAAATTTGCCAGTATAACCGAATCCGAAGTAAAAGTATACAGATTTTTGTTTTGAATTATATTTAAGCCTCCACATTGAAGGTCCTCAATTCTTTCATCTTTTTCAAGTTTCATAATCTACTCTTTTTTCAAATCTGCAATTTCATAAGTTTTGATTTCACTAGTGTTTTCTGTAACAAATTTAACGCTAACAGTTTTTTTGATTAAGTCGTTATAAATAACTTTGCCTCTGCCATCTGGAGTGTTTATTTCACTGCCAACCTTTGGCATTTCCTTCATAACCTCAACATAATAAGGATTTTCATAAGCAAGGCAACATAGAAGTTTGCCACAGAGCCCACTGATGTTGTTTGGGTTTAAACTAAGTCCCTGGTTTTTTGCCATTTTTATTGAAACATGGTCATCAATTCCAAACCCCTGCGCACAACAACACTCTTTGCCACAAACACCAAGCCCGCCATAGTAACGAGTCTCTTCCCTCGGGCCAATTTGTCTAAGTTCAATACGCGTTTTGTATTTCTCGACAAGCTTTTATACGAGCTCTCTAAAATCAACCCTGCCTTCTGAAACAAAGTTTATTGTAAGTTTTGAAAAATTGTAGTTTGCTTCAACATAAACAACCTTCATGTCAAGGCCTTCATTTTTAACAAGTTTTCTGATTTCTGGCAAAAGGGCTTCAGCTTTTTTCGTGTTTTCTTCTGCCATTTTTATATCGTTTTCATCTGCAATTTTTATGATGTTTTTTAATCCATCAGCAAGGCTTCCTTCGTCAACAAGTTCTTTGCCTTTTGTAACAGTAACAAGCTCCTTCCCCTTTTCAGTGTCAACAATAACTTTATCGTTTACTTTTACATCAAAGCCGTTTGGGCTAAACCAGTATCCGTGAACCCCTTTATTAAATTTTACAGTAACAACCTCTATCTGCATATATATTTATCCTCCAAAATATTTAAAAGCAAGTTTTCAAGCACAATATTTAAGTTTGCGTTGTAAAAAACTTCTTTGCATGCCTTGTTTATTGATTTTTGAATTTCAACTATCGCTTGAACGCTGTATTCGTTAAGCACATTTTTGAGCTGTTCCCTATATGTAACAAAACGAATATCTTTTGAAGCCTTTAAAAGCAGCATGTCTTCGAGCAATAAAGATAAAATTTCAATAATCAAATTAAAAGAGCCTTTGCGAGCCATTAACTTATTTGAAAAAACTAGTACCTGCTTGCTTGACTTCATATTTGTGATAACTGAAAGAGTATCCTCAAAAATCTCCTTCAAATCCCCTCTTTGTGATAATTCGATCGCCTTTCCAATAAGCCCATCACTTACTTGTGCAACAAGTTTACCACTTGGATTTAGAGCAAGCATTTCTTCAATAGTTTTAGTTGGCACTTTTTTAAGTTCAACCTTATTGCATCTAGATTTGATTGTCGGCAAAACCAAGTTTTCACTTGCCGCGGTTAAAATAAAATAAACATTTTCTGGTGGCTCTTCAAGGATTTTTAAAAGTTTGTTTTGTGCGCTATCCATTGAAAAATCAATATTCTTAATAATGAATATTTTTTTGTGCGAAAAGATAGGCTTTACAAAACTTTCCATAACAATCTCTTCGCTATCTGCAACAATAAGTTTTTCTTTGCTTGGATAAAATTTTACGTCTGGATGAGAATAAGACAAAACTTTTATTGTATTTGCATTTTCTTCATCATTGCCATCATTAAGAATGAGGCAAGCAATTTGTTTTGCAAATTCAAAACTATAAATATTATCCTTTGAAAAAAGAAGTGTTGACTTTGCGATCTTTCCACTTTTTATCTCATTTTTTATTAACTCAAAATCTTGGGATTTTTTTATTACTCCACTTAAATCCATGTTTGTATTTTAGCATAAATTATGTAAAATCGCAAATCTAATTAAAACAAAAAACTTTTGCATTAAAAAATCAGGCTTGTTTATGCCTGATTTTTCTTTTTTCTAATAGCTTTCTCAATTACTTTGTAAATTTCGCTTGTAATAAGCATAACAATTGAAAGCCCAAACACTATTCCCCATTGCAATAATGAAAGTGCTTCAAGTTTTAACACTGTTCTAAGTGGAGTAAATGCAAATAGTGCAGTCAACCCAAAACATAGCAGAAGTGAAAGCAAGAAAAACTTATTCTTATGCGGTTTTGAAAGGAAAATATTTACATCAGTTCGCATTGATGCCAAGTAGAACATTTGAATAATATTTAAGGTATAGAAAGCAAGTGTTGTTGCAACTTGTGGACTAAATAGCATCATCCCAAGCACATAGGCTGTAACAACGTAAGCTGTCTGGAATAACCCTAGAATAATTATTGAAACACCAATACCATTTGAAAACAATCCTTTTTTCGCATTTCGTGGGGGCACCTTCATTAAATCGCTATCTGGATTTTCAACCCCAAGCGCAATAGCTGGAAGTGAGTCTGTGATCAAATTTACAAACAATATCTGTACTGGGAAAAGATAAACATAAGACGGGAAGAATATTGTGCCAATAAATAGTGACAAAAGTTCTGCAAGGTTTGCTGAAAATAGGAATTTAACAGTTTTTTGTATGTTTCTATAAATCTTGCGTCCCTCTTCAACCGCAACAACGATTGTAGCAAAGTTGTCGTCCGCAATAATCATATCGGCAACTTCTTTTGCAACATCTGTTCCAGTAATACCCATTCCAATTCCAATATCTGCCTTTTTTAAACTTGGAGCGTCATTTACCCCATCGCCCGTCATTGAAACAACGTGCCCTTTCTTTTTTAAGGTTTGCACAATTCTCACTTTATCCTCAGGGCTGACCCTAGCGTATACTGAGTATTTTTCTATGTTTTCAAAAAGGTCGTCATCGCTTAGTTTTGACAATTCAACGCCTGTGATCACCTCACTAATATCCTTTGCAATACCAACTTCTCTTGCAATTGCAAAAGCCGTTTGACTGTAATCTCCGGTGATCATAACCGGGCGCATGCCTGCCCTTCTGCATTTCTTTACGGCACTCTTTATTTCCTCTCTTGGAGGATCAATCATGCCAAGAAGACCAATAAAGATAAGTTTTTCTTCTTTAAATTCTTCCTCGCTCTTAATATCTTTGTAAGCAAATGCAAGAACCCTAAGCGCTTTGTCAGACATTTCATTGTTTGCAGTTAAAATTTGTTCTTTCTTCTCTTGGGTAAGCGGCACTATTTTGTTTTCAATAACAATACTATCACATCTATCCAAAATACTATCGATAGCACCCTTTGTCCACATTATACACTCTTGGTTTTGATTTTGAGTGAGCACTGACATTAGTTTACGTTTGCTATCAAACGGAATTTCATTTATTCTTTTTTCTTCATCATCAATTTGATGCTTAAATATTTTATACTTTTGGCCAAGTTCTGTGAGGGCAACCTCAGTTGGATCTCCAACCACCTTCTCCTCAGCAATTGTTGTATCGTTACACAGCAAAGCCGATCTCATAAGAAGCATGTTTGTATCAGTTTTTAAAAATTTCTTTTCTTGCAGTTGACCATCACTATACCCACACACAACGGTCATCTTGTTTTGCGTTATTGTACCCGTCTTATCAGAACAGATCACATCACAGCAGCCAAGTGTTTCAACAGAATGCATTCTTTTGACAATTGCTTTTTGTTTTGCAAGCCTTGCGACCCCTAAACTCATAATAATAGTTATAACTGCCGGCATACTTTCTGGAATCGCCGCAACTGCAATTGCAACTGCCGTTAAAAACGCATCAAGCACGCCTGTTGGCGAAATACACAACTGAATAATAAATGTTACAACTGCAATTCCTAAAACAAGGTATGTGAGCATTTTGCCCACATCTTTAATGCTTTTTTGAAGTGGGGTGAGTTGTTTTTCGTTTTCTTTTATAACTTTTGCAATTTTGCCGAGTTCTGTTTCATCTCCAAGTGCTACAACCAATCCTCTGCCACGGCCAAAACTAACAACCGTGCCCTTGTATGCCATGTTTTTTCGCTCACCAAGAGGTGCATCATCGTTGCATACAACTCGGCTATCTTTCTCAACAGCATTACTCTCGCCCGTTAAAGAAGCTTCATCTATTTGAAGAGAATGTGTTTCAATCAAACGGACATCAGCAGGGAGTATTACCCCCGCTTCAAGAATTATCACATCGCCGACAACGAGTTCATCGGTGGAAATTTTTAATTTTTCACCGTTTCGCTGAACAAGTATTTCTTGTTGTGATAGTTTTTTTAGTGCTTCAAGCGATTTTTCCGCTTTATGTTCTTGTACAACGCCAAAGACTGCGTTCATTATAACGATGGCAAGTATGATGCACCCATCAGCAATTTCACCGGCCGTTCTGTTAATAATTCCT
>CADBOH010000117.1 GCA_902796285.1 uncultured Eubacteriales bacterium
AAGACGGTTCTTACTTTAAGGATTACGATGTTCACAAAATTTTGCGTCAACAAGGTTTTGACAATATCAATGGTGAATGGTTTAAATGCACTGTTAAAGATGTTGAAAGTGCAGTTTTCACTCTAAAAAATCGCATAGAAAATAATGAGAGAAGAACACAGAATTTCAAACTTCGTCCAGAACAAGTGGAAGCTATTGAAAAGACAACAAAGTATTTCAATGCAATCAAAAAAGAGAATCCAAAACTTATTCCACACTTTTTGTGGAATGCAAAAATGAGATTTGGAAAAACTTTCACAACTTACGAGCTTGCAAAACAAATGGGGTTTAAAAAAGTTTTAATTCTTACATTCAAGCCAGCGGTTGAAAGTTCTTGGGAAGAAGATTTGAACACTCACATTGATTTTGAAGGATGGCAGTTTTATTCAAGGCACACACAAGAAAATCCTGAAGATTTGGATAAGAATAGGCCTATTGTTTGTTTTGGCTCATTTCAAGATTATTTGGGTTTGAAAGATGGGATGATAAAGCCTAAAAATGAGTGGGTTCACACAACAAACTGGGATTTGGTTGTTTTTGATGAATATCATTTTGGTGCTTGGAGAGATAGTGCCAAAGAATTGTTTGAAAAAGATGAACTTGACAAAGATATGACAAACAAACTTTTCAGTGAAAATCAAACTGAAAGTGATATTGAGCAAATTATGCCAATCACAACAAGTTATTATTTATATTTGTCAGGCACTCCATTTAGAGCTATTGCAAATGGCGAATTTATGGAAGAACAAATTTACAACTGGACATATTCTGATGAACAAAAAGCAAAAGAAAGTTGGAAAGGCGAAAATAATCCTTATGCAAGTTTACCAAGAATGGTGCTTATGACTTACCAATTACCTGACAGCATAAGAGAAGTTGCCTTGCAAGGTGAGTTTAATGAGTTTGATTTAAACACATTTTTCTCTGCAAAAGGCGAATATGAAAATGCTGAATTTGTTTTTAAAACCGAAGTTCAGAAGTGGCTTGACCTTATTCGTGGTAGTTTTAGTGAAACAACTGTTGACAATCTTAAACAAGGTGCAGAAAAAGCAATTTTACCTTTCACAACAAGCAAGGCAAATTTACAGGAAATTTTACAGCATACATTCTGGTTTTTGCCTAATGTGGCAAGTTGCTATGCAATGGATAACTTACTTAAAGAAAGACAAAACACCTTTTATCACGATTACAAAATTATTGTAAGTGCAGGAACAAGAGCAGGTGTGGGACTTTCAGCACTTGAACCTGTTAAAAAAGCAATGACAAATGAACCACTGAAAACAAAAACAATAACTCTTTCGTGTGGTAAACTTACAACAGGCGTTACGGTTAAACCTTGGACAGGAATTTTTATGTTACGCAACCTTTCAAGCCCTGAAACATATTTTCAGTCGGCTTTCAGAGTGCAATCACCTTGGACACTTAAAAACCCTGATGGGCTTAATCCAAACGAAGAAGAAATAATTAAAAAAGAATGTTACATTTTTGATTTTGCCCCTGACAGAGCATTAAGACAAATTCAGGAATATAGTTGCAGATTAGATTTAACCGAAACAAATCCTGAAAAGAAAGTTGCTGATTTTATTCAGTTTTTACCTGTTCTCGCTTATGATGGAATGACTATGAAAAACATCAGTCCATCAGAACTACTTGATATTGCCACAAGTGGAACAACCGCAACACTTCTTGCAAGGCGTTGGGAAAGTGCTATGCTTGTCAATGTTGAAAATGCAACACTAGAAAGATTACTTAATAATGAAGAAGCCATGCATGCACTTATGAGTATTGAAGGTTTCAGAAATCTTAATATGCAAAACAATATTGAAATGATAATAAACAAGTCAAATGCCATTAAAAAAATAAAAAAACAAGCGGTAGAAGAAGACAGAGATTTGACTAAAAAAGAAAAAGAAGAAATAAGTGCAGAAGAAAAAGAATATAAATCAAAAAGAAAACAAATTCAGGAAAAACTTATCAAATTTGCAACACGAATACCGATATTTATGTATCTTACAGATTTTCGTGAACAAGTTTTACAAGATGTTATAACTCAACTTGAACCTGGACTATTCAAACGAGTTACAGGTCTTGAAGTGAAAGATTTTGAACTACTAACAAGTTTGGGACTATTCAATGCTGGACTTATGAATCAGGCAGTATTCCAATTCAGAAGATACGAAGACAACAGTTTAAGTTACACAGGAATTAACAAACATGAAGGCGAACTTATTGGTGGCTGGGATACTACAATACATTATGAAGATATGAAAAAAATATAGTTATATATTATAAAAGGATATATCGTATATCATTTTTTAATAATGAATAATTAAGAATAAATCATACATAAT
>CADBOH010000118.1 GCA_902796285.1 uncultured Eubacteriales bacterium
CCTGAGAGATTCCGGTGCGATTGAACAGGATGCCGATATTGTACTTTTCTTATATAACCCTGAAAAATACAACGACGTGCCACAGGAAGATGAGCCTGGTACAGTTGAACTTATAATTGCAAAACACAGAAATGGGAGAACGGGCACAATTAAACTTCGTTGGATTGGAGAATACACAACGTTTGTTAATTTAAACGAAAGGGTATTTATTCAAAAGAAGGAACATATTGATACCGATAAAATTGAAGAAACACCACTTCAGTCACCAAGTGATGCAGATGTGTTTGATGATTAAAGGGAGGCGTTATGGCAAAGAGTAAAGATTATAAGGCAAGCGGAGCCAAAAAGTGGCTGATCATTTTTGGAATACTTGTATTAATCGCGATAGTTGTTGTTGCGGTTGTGCTTTTAATCCCGGCCAATACATATAGCATGATAGAGGCACTTCAAGAAAACGAATCTCACTTTTTATTAAAGGACACCAAAGAGAAAAACGACTTTAATGAGTTTACCTTAAAAATAAAGGGTAGCACCACATTAAATTATTACACGCAAGAGATTGAAGATGTTGAAATTGTGGTAAACAACATGTCATCTATTTTGAGTTTTTATAATGATTATATGGTGTTTGCAAATCAAAATAAGGTTTTGTCTTCAAACACAAAATCAATAAACAAATGTATTTCAAACGCGAACAATATTCAAAAGAATATTGACAAATTGCTTGAAAACACAAAAAAACTCGAAGATGATTCAACTTCTTATCTAAAAAATGCATGGATTGATTTTAGAAAGGAGCTTAATAAATACATTGAAAATTACTATAAAATGTTTCTTAGTTTAAGCAAATGTTATCAAGGATGTTTCAATGTTTCATACACACAAAACAACGCTTCAACTAAAATACTCAACGCTGCAAATGATTATATTTATTGCATCATGAGTGATTATAAAGTTATAATCAACAATGATAGAAAAGACAATATTGTTGGTGGCGGATATGCTTACGTAAGTGCACCAAAAATAAATTGGTTTAATGCCTTTGTGCAAAACTGCATTGTTGATAATGCTGAAATTACTCAGTACCTTTATACTCCATCACTACAAACTTCATACAAAAAACTTGATGAATTTTTTAAAGTATACAAAGAACTCGATTTTAAAAAGATGATTGGGGCAATAAATACAGCTGGACTTAACAATCCATACAAAAATGTATCTGACCCAAGTTCTACATTTGCTGCGGCAAAAAAATTCTTAGATAGGAGGGGCTAATTATGAAAAAAAGTTTTATCTTAATTATACTTAGTGCCATCTTCATCTTTGCAGGTGTTATGACGGTTGGTTGTGGAAAAAGCGTAAGCAATACTACTGCATATAACGCTATTGAGGCTTTTGTTATTGATTCAAATTCTGAGGAAGCACCATTTTCAATTGGCACTGTAAATGGTGTTGAAACAAATTATTATATAAACAATTTTCAAAAGAAAAATGATTCAAACGTGCTTATTGATGACGACCAAAATTATCAATTATTAAACGCGGTTGGATTAAATTATATTGGCAAATACTATTCAGAACTTGAAAATGTTCAAAATAAATATGATTTTTCAAGTTTATATGAAAATACAAAAAAATTAAAAACAAGATACAACGAACTTAAAACTTTAAATGATGAAATCAATGGTTTGGGATCAAATGCTCAAAGTTTTGTTTACAATGGATATTTTTCAAAATATAAAATTAGTGCAAGAGAATTTGTTGACCAGACATATTCAACAGCAGCAGCACTTGGGGACCTTTTGATAAATAAAATCAAAATTACTTCATCTCTTGGCACGGATAATCAAACCCAAGAAGATTTTGAAAAATATATGGATTATCAAAACATGATGCTTTTTAAAGATTTTAATGATTTCTTTATGAAAAGCTGCAAGGGGCAAATAATTGATAATGCAATTTATGCTACAACAAAAACTAAAATGTTAACATTCTGCCAAGACATTGTTGTAAAAACAAACAAAACCCTTTCAAAAGAAAAGGTTGCGGAGGTTGTTACAATGTCAAATGCCCTCATGGGAGAAAGAAGAATGTATGCAATTGCTGCAAAAAACTTTTCATTATATGATTTTACTACAAAATATGAAAATTCAATAGATGCTTATGAAAAAGCGCAAAATGATGCAGATTCATGTTATGATGAAATGCAAAGATATTTAACTGATGAAAATTGCTCATTGAATATCTATTACAATTATTTAAAAAACAATGTTAAAAACAATTAACGAGGGGAAAATGGACTATAAAAAAATTGCAGAATTATGCTTTCCTGATGTAAAATTAACCACAGAAGAAATTGAAAAAAGATATCCACCAAGAAAACTTGACGGTGTGCAAGTTGTTTCAAGATATGCGCCAAGCCCAACAGGATATATGCATATTGGAAACTTTTTTCAAATGTTTATTTCATACAATCTTACAAGAGTTACAAACGGTATATTCTTTTTAAGGGTTGAAGACACAGATTCAAAAAGAGAAAAAGAAGGGGCGATGGATGTGATCTATCAAATCCTTGATAGATTTGGAATTAAGCCTGATGAATATCAAGACCTTGATGGAGAGGTGCATGGGAATTATGGCCCATATATTCAAAGCCAGAGGATGGAAATCTATAAGGCATATGCTAAAAAATTGATAGCAGAGGGCAAGGCATTTCCATGTTTTTGCAAAAAAACGGAAGGGAAGGAAGATGTTTTAAAACTTCGCCAAACCAAATTTGAAAAAGATGATGAAAAAGAATATGATCCTTGCCGAAACTTAACAGTTGAAGAAGTGGAAGAACATATCAAAAATGGAGATAAGTTTGCTGTTAGACTTAAAACCAAAAATGACGGAAGTCAAAGAATTAAATTTTATGATTTAATCAAAGGTGAAATTGAAGCAAAAGCAAACGCAAAAGACTTTGTCTTGTTGAAAAATGATGGACTTCCTCCATATGCATTTGCACATGCAATTGATGATACACTTATGGGTACTACAATAGTTGTTAGAGGAGAGGAATATATTGGTTCAACTCCTGCCCATCTTGAGCTTTTTGATGCTCTTGGATTTAAGTACATGACATACTGTCACAACCCACTAATTTGCAAAATTGGCGAAAATGGCAATAGAAGAAAAGTTTCAAAGCGTTATGACCCTGAGGCAGATATGAGATTTTATTTTGTTGAGGGATATCCGCTTGACTCAATACTTGAATATCTTTTAAATCTTATTAATTCTGGCTTTGAGCAATGGAGAGCCAAAAATCCAGATGCCGATTGGAAGGAATTTAAATTTGGTATTGATGACATAACAACGGTTGCGCCAATTTTTGATCTTGTAAAATTAAACGATATTTCAAAAAATTTAATTGCAAAAATTCCTGGTGAAACATTGTATCAAAATTGGTTAAATTGGGCAAAAGAGTTTGATGTGGATCTAGCCAAGATACTAGAAAGCGATAAAGATAAATTTATTAAACTATGCCAGATGGATAGAGATGGCTCACCAAAACCAAGAAAAGATATTTACAATTATTCAATGATTAAAAAAGAGTTTGACTATATCTTTGATAAGCCACATAACTTTGAAATTGAGGATTGCGACAAAGAAAAGGCTAACGAATTTCTTGCAGAATATCTTAAAAACTTTAAGATGCCACAAAGCAATGAAGAATGGTTTAATGGTGTTAAAGAACTTGCATCTCAAATGGAATACGCTACGGATAACAAACTCTACAAGCAAAATCCAGAGATGTTCAAAGGTAATACAGCAAAAGTTTGTGAGTTTATTAGAGTGGCATTAACTGGTAGAAAAAACTCGCCAACTCTTTACACGATTATGACCATACTTGGCGAAGATGAAGTTAAAGCAAGACTTAACAAAAAATTTTAAGAAGGATAAGATATCCTTCTTTTTTTAACACAAAAATTTTATTTGAATAAAAATTAATATGACTGATAAACAAAAGAATATTTTTGATATGAGTGGAAAAGAGCTTGTTGGGCTTGCCACATCACTTGCGATTTGTCTTTCTGAAAAATATGACAAGGATAGCTTGTTTACATTAAAACTGCTTCTTCAATCTGTTGCATCTGCTATTTCAACAATAGAACTTCAAAATTTTGATAGGGATAAAAAACTTAAATAATCCTACATAGTAGGCAGGCGATTATTGAACCAAAAAGAGAGCAAATTAAGGCAACGGGTATAGCATAAAGTAACTTTTTGATTTTTGTGCCAGAGATGTAAACTGTGGTAACATAAAAAATTGTTTCGCTGCATCCTAGTATCACGCAAGCGCATCTTGATATATAGCTGTCAGCACCATAAGTTTTGAGTATGTTGCCAAGCAGCGCAAAACTGCCAGAACCGGTAAATGGGCGCAAAAGAACCAGTTCAATAAGCTCTTTTGGTATGCCCAAAAGATTAAACACCGGCGAGGTGATATCGGCAAGAAGAGAGGTTATCCCAGAGACACGTAAGAGCGAAACGGCTATCATTATAGCAACGATATAGGGGAATATATCCATCACTAGTGGTATAGATTTTTTTGCTCCTTTAACAAACGTGTCATATACCTGCACTTTTTTTAACTTTGAATAGCAAAAAATAAAAATAAATAAAATAGGGATTATGTAGGCGCTCATAGTCCCTTCCTTTTTTGATAAAATTTTTGAAATGCTTTAACGAGGATTATTCCAAGGGCACAGGTTAAAACTGTTGCAATCAAAGTGGGGATTATTATATCCCCAGCCGAAGTCGAACCGTTACTTGCGCGCATGCCAATAATGGTGGTGGGTAGTAGTTGGATTGAGGTTGCATTTAAAACAATTAACATGATTATTGCCTGAGAGGCGACCCCACTGCCATCATCAAGTTTTTTTGCTGCTTTTATTCCTAGTGGGGTGGCGGCATTACCAAGCCCCAGCATATTTGCAGATATGTTTAGTGCAATAAGTCGTTCAGCCTCACTATCATTGAGTTTAAACAATTTTTTGATTATTGGGTGCAAAAAATGTGCAAGTTTTTCTCCTAGCCCGCTTGCCTCAACTAGTTCTAAAATTCCAAGCCAAACTGCGTAAACACCACATAGTTCTGCGATGTGATGTAGTGTAAAGTTTGACGCTTCAATCATGCTTGGCAAAACTTTGTCAGGGCCTGTCCACAATAAAAAACAAAAGGCAGAAACCGTCATGATAAACCATATTTTATTCATAATTTAATTTATGTTTAACCGGGCTTTGTTTATGCTTGACAAACAAAATAAAAATATTTTAAAATGTAGTTATGTTTATAGATACGCATTGTCATCTTTATGATGAAAAATTAATTGAAAATATCGATCAAATTATTGATGAAGCCAAAAAGGCAAATGTTGGTAAAATTATCATTGCTGGTTGTGATGTTGAGTCATCATTAAAGTGCATTGAAATTGCAAAAAAGCATGAAGAAGTTTACGCCTGCGTTGGATTTTACCCACAATATGCGCTCGACTATGATGATAAAAAAGAAGCGCTCATACGTGAAATGGCAAAAGAAGAAAAAGTTGTTGGTATTGGGGAGATCGGGCTTGATTATAGTTATGATGTGCCAAGGGATGTACAAAAAAATGTACTTCTTTGCCAAATAAAACTTGCCAGTGAGCTAAGCCTTCCGATTGTGCTTCATGGAAGGGATACTTATGGCGATTTAGTTGAAATGCTAAAAGCAAATAAAAATTTACTAAATGGTGGTGGAACATTTCACTGTTATACCGGCAGTGCAGAACTGGCTAGGGAGATAATAAAACTTGGACTCTATATTTCTGTTGGGGGCGTTTCAACCTTTCAAAATGCCGTTAAGGTGAAACAAATGGTAGAAAAAGTGGATTTAAAAAATATTATTCTTGAAACGGATTCCCCATATCTAGCGCCTACTCCAATGAGGGGTAAAGTCAATCAGCCGGCATATATTCCGTTGATTGCAAAGAACTTGGCAGATATCAAAGGAGTAAGTTTGGATGTTGTGGAAGAACAGACAACAAAAAATGCAAAAGGACTATTTAAGTTATGATAGAACATGAATTTAAAAAGAAGTTTGGGCAAAATTTCATATCGGATAAAAACCTTTTATCTGCAATCGTAAGAGATGCACAAGTAAGTAGCAATGATGAGGTTTTGGAAATTGGTGCAGGGGCGGGAGCTTTAACACAAATCATATCTCAAAATGCTAAAAAGGTTGTGAGTTATGAGATTGATAAAGATCTTGTTGATGTTTTAAGTTCTCTCAAACTCAAAAACGCAAAGTTTGTTTTTGATGATGTTATGAAATATGACACAGAAGATATTGAACGAGATTTTGAAGGGCGATATAAACTTATAGCCAACCTCCCATATTATATAACAACACCAATTATATTCAAGTTTTTGGGGGAGTCAGAAAAAATAGAAAGCCTTTGTATCATGGTTCAAAAAGAAGTGGCAGAGCGTATTGTTGCAAAAAGCGGTGGCAAAGATTATGGTGTGCTTTCAGTTATGATAGATTTTTTTGGAGATAGTCAGATCACCAGAATTGTTGATCGAAAAAACTTTTATCCTGTGCCAAATGTTGACTCTGCCGTTGTGTTAATAAAAATAAATAAAAATAAATATTCAAATATTAATAAAAAATTATTTTTTAAATTTATTCAAACATGTTTTTCCATGCGTAGAAAAACGCTAAAAAATAATTTATTAAAATTAAATATCGAAAAATCCAAAATATTAAATTTGCCAGAAAAAATA
>CADBOH010000119.1 GCA_902796285.1 uncultured Eubacteriales bacterium
ATATTGGTTGGAATTGGCTTTTTATGTTCTTCTAAAAACAAACCTTCATTAGTCAATTTTTCTTTTAAAAGCAAAAACTCTTCATAAAGTTTGCCCTGTCCTACTCTTTCAACTCTAACAACATTAAAATTAAATTTGCCTGCTTTTGTGTAGTAATTAGGAGAGCCTGTAACAACTACTTTTTGCCCTTCCACAATTTCTTCAATAAGATTTGGATAAAAACAAACACAGGATAACGTTGACAACTCATCTTTAAGGCTAAAATAAATAACATTTCTTGATTGGCTTACATCAAAAACTTCCCCTACAACACCTATATTATGCAGGAGTTCTTCCGAATCAAATATCTGTTTTATGTATGTATTTAACCTTGTGACTGTTATTGCTTCCATATTTGTTAATTGTTTCTATCTTTTAATATTGACGAAATTACTCCATTAATAAATTTGCTACTTTTAATTGTAGAATATCTCTTTGATAGTTCCAAAACTTCATTTACAGCAACCTGTGGCGGCGTAGCTAAATAAAAAATCTCTGTTAAAGCCTCATACATCAGCGCTAAATCAATTTTGTAGACCCTATCAATTTCATATCCAATAAGGTGTGATGAAATTAAAGATGATAATTCATCTTTATTTTTATCAAATTCACTTACTATTGTTTTTGCAAATTCTTTATCCTCTTCTTTTTTTAAAGACGAAAAAAACTCTTCGTCAAATGTATATTCATTTTTGACGAAAAGTCTCTCAAATATAAGTTGAAAAGCAAGTTCTCTTGCAAATGTTCTCATTGCACTTCCTCATCTGTTTCTACGCCATAAACATGAACGTTGATTTTGCCTGGCTTTAATCCTACCATAGAGTTTAAAGAATTTTTAATATTCTCTTGCACTCTAAAAGCTACATCAGGCACACTATATCCAACATACACCTTAACATAAACATCAACATTTAAAGTTCCATTTAAGTCAAATTTAATTGCAACTCCTTCGCTTTTAGGTTTATTAAACGCTTTTTTATACCAAGGGATATAGGCGTTAGTTAGTGAATGTACTCCATTTATTTCTTTTGTTGCAAGGTTTATTATTGAAAGAAGGATATCTCTTTCAATTTCAACTTTTCCTCTTTTTTGAAGTGCTGTTGTCTTTTTAGCCATATAATAACTCCTATTCTTTAGTATTATAACACAAAACTATAATCTTTTGCAATTATTCTACTGGAATAATTTTAATATTTTCAATTCCAACTGAAAGTTGTGACTGAATAACTGCAACAATTTGTGCAACTTCGTTAGAATTAAGTTGACTTGTCTTAACAACGGCATTAACATTTGTATCTGACAAAGTTACAACACAATCAGTAAAACCTTTTGCCTTGATAAGCCCTTCAACAACAAGCTCCTTTTCCATTTGACTTATAAGACTAAGTTTGGCTTGTTCTGCATTTTTAACAGCATCCTCTGTTGAGGTTTCACTAGAGATTATTGCATCATAATAAAGCATTTCTTGATCTCTCGTTGATTCGCGATCAGTTCTGTATGTTTGAAAATAGCTTGCGGAAGAAACCGTTTGTGATTTATTTGACGTTGTTGTTGAAACAGAATTATTTAATACAACATTTAAATATCCAGTTACTCCAAGCAATAAAACCATAGCAGCAATAATGATGATTTTTGTTTTCTTTTTCATAATAACTCCTTTTAACTTTCCAAAATATTTATCTTTGAGTTTTCAACTTCTATTACTGTTTGAATGAGAGATAGAATATTCATCTTAACGTTAACATCATTTACCCCTTTGGCAACCACAACGACGCCTTTTATTTTTGGATAAATTTCTTCTTTAACCACAGGTTGTCCATCCACCATCACAACGTTAATTTTTGTTAATTTTGTTCCATTTGATGTGATGCTAGTTTCTTCTTCTGTAACATAGATATACTCAAACCCCTTCTCTAGTGTTATAACAACATTTGCACCGCTTATTCCCTTTACATTTGTTATTACACTTTCAAGTTTATTCTCAAGATAAGTCACATATTCCTGAGAAGATGAAAAATTTAATTCATTATTATCATTTTTTGTCGATGATATATTTGTTGATGTTTTTTTATTATTAAATCCAATAAAATAAACACCACAAACAATTAAACCAACAATTAATGCCAAATAAATTTCAATATGCTTAACTTGTTTTAGTCTATTAAATATTTTTGTAAATTTTTCTTTTATATTAGACATTGTAATATATCACCTCATCATCTATTTCAATGTAATTTTTTATAATTTTACTTATATGCTTTCTTATCTTTGTTATATCATTATGTTCTGCGTTTTTTGATATGACTAAACTCTCTAAATCGACAGAAATAGACTTGACTTTCATTTGGCTTTCAAATATGTTGCTATTGATGTAAACGCTAACATTTTGGTATCCATTTTTATAAATTTCTTTTTCTATATTTGATTTTAATAAATTTAACTTATCAAGGTTGATTTGATAAAGATATTCTTCATCAACTTTGACACTATTTTCAACGCCAAAAATATTTTCATAATTATATTCTTTTTGCAACAATTTGGGCAAAGGCAATATTATTACAAGCACAACAATAAATGAAAAAATATTTTTAATATACCTATTCATCTGTCCGTCAGGCATAATAAGTTCTATTAGCACTGAAATACATATCACGCCTGCAATTGATAAAACCCAAGATGAAACATCCCCTATCACTTTTTACTCCCTCCAATCAAACTATGTTTGCCGAACACATAACTAAACCAATTACTATAAAATAAACAAACGCAATACCAAGAATTAAAGCTATTAGTAGCACCAAACTCTTTGAAAGTGATGAAATAAAATTTGCAATTTGTTTGTTGCCTAGCGGCTCAATAATTCCAGCAACAAGTTTTAATGCAAGCATAAATAGTACCATTTCAACAATTGGGAGAATAATTGTTGCTAGAATTAGCATTAACCCAGCAGCACCAACGGTATTTTTTATTAGATTAGAGGATGCGATAACAACCCCCATGCCATCACTTAAATATGAACCTAAAATTGGCACATAAGACTTTATTGCATATTTGGCAGTGCGAATGGAGATTCCATCAACCGAGCCAGCGGTAATCCCTTGAACCGAAATGAAAGCCGTAAAAATTGTAAATACAAGCCCAATAATCCACTTATAAACGCTTTGAAAAAAAGAAGTGATTTTTTCTAGCTTTACATTACTAGACAGATTTGATAACACACTAAAAACAACCGAAAAAATAAAGATTGGCAAAAGAAGATTTGTAAATATATTTATAATTACACCAGAAAGCATGATCATTGCAGGCTGATACACCGAAACTGAAACAGTTCCACCAATAGCTGTTAGCAAAGTAAGAAGCAACGGAAAAATTTTATCCATTTGAACTTTTAATACTTGAATTGTTGAAGTAGTAACTGCTATAAACCGTGCAACTAATGACAAAACAAGCACAACGATAACACCGTATGTAACAAAATGGATTATATTTGACATTGATTTACCACTATTAGATGGCCTAATTCCTTGCACCATGCTTCCTATGAGGGAAATGGCCACAATAAGTGACATAATTGGCATTATATCAAGTATTGATGCAAAGAGACATGAAACTATCGCCTTCCAAACGCCCTCTCCGCTATCAAAATTACCGGCAATCATATCTTTTAGTTTTGACAAAAAGCTTGTACCACCAAAAATTTGAATTTGCGACTTTGAAAAACCTTCAAGAATTTCATCAAGTGAATCAAAATCCAAGCCTTCAAGTTGATGGTTGGCTGACTGGCTCATTTCGTCAATTATTTCTTGATTATTATCGGCGTAAACAATATCCATTTTATAATGAAAAAAAAGCAAGAAAATAAGTGGGCAGAAAAGTATAACTAAATATAAAACACGCTTATTTTTCATTGTGGCAAAAGTCCCATAATTATATCTAAAATATTTGTGATGATAGGAAGCGACATAACCAAAATAACAATTTTCCCACCCAACAAAATTTTGTCACCAAGGCTGCTATTTCCAGTATCAGAACAAATACTTGCAGTAAACTCTATTAAATATCCAATTCCTATAATTTTTAAAAGCAAAGTATATAAATCTGAATTTAAGCCAGTAAACTTTATTATCCCATCAATAGAAGATAAAACGCTTGATAAATAATTAATAATCATAAAAATGACTATCAATCCGCCCGCTATTGCAATTATAATTGAAAAATCAGGTCGCGCTGGACGAACAATCATTGTTGCAACACAAGTAATAAGCCCAATTGCGACTATTTTTAAAATTATATCCATACCCTTCTTATTAATCAAAAATTAAACAAAGTTTTTATAGTTGAAAACAAATCCCCAATCAAATTTAAAACCATCACAATCACAATAATTAACCCAGCAAGTGTAGCCACAGTTGATATTTCATCCTTTCCTGTTTGCTTTAAAATTTGTCCAACAATTGCAGTTAAAATTCCAATGGCAGCTATCTTAAAAATAATCTCAACATCCATATGCAACCTCAAACAAATATAACAACCAAAAATAGTCCCAAGATGACACCTAGTTTAATAGACAACGTGCCATATTTCTTATTTTCAGCATCAGCAGATGAAAACAGCGATTCAAACCTTGTTAGATAATTTTTTATTTCCTTTGATTGGCTATCAACATCACTTCTACCTAAGGTTCTAAAAAATGGGAAAATTACATCCTTTTCGCTTTCCTTTAAAAACCCAATATTCTTAAATAATTCGCTTTTTTCAAGCTCAATCTCCTTGTCTAGATATAAAAGATAATTTTTGTCTATTCCAGACAAATTTTTTTTAATTTTTTCATCTAAAGATAAAAAAATGTTTTTAAGCCTTTCTCTTGAATAGTTGATTTCAACATCAAATTTTTGGCATAACAATATTAAAGCAGAAAAAAAGTTTGATCTTTGCTTGTACTTTCTTGAAAATAGGTATCCTATAAATCCACACAAAATTACAACTGCGGTTAAAATAACATATTTCATATACACCTCTAACATCTTATGCGTGCAAAATTTTCATTGTAAACGCCCTCAATTGTCCCAGGCCCATTTCTTAATGAAAGAAGAACAAATCTTTTAAAGATTTTATCTTGTATGAATTTTTCAAAAAAGGGCTTATTTGCTAAATTTTCAATACTATCACAATGGACCGACGCTAAAACACTTACTCCACAGTTAACAGCATAAAGTACAGCATCTACATCTTCACTTTGCCCAAGTTCATCTGTAACAATCAAATTTGGACTAAGCGACCTAATACCATTTTCAAAACCTATTTTCTTTCTTGCAAACGAAATTTTATCAGAAAAATTGCCAATACAGTTATCCTTTCCTAGATCCAATTCTCCTCTTTCATCCAAAATTAAAACGTTATATGCATAGTTCCTTTCAGATAATTGGCAAACAAAATCTCTTAAATAAGTTGTTTTTCCTGCTCCAGGTGGCGACACAACCAAAGTATTATAAACCCCATCTTTTTTTGTTATTAAATCAAATGTTGATAATGAGCAATTTTTAATTTCATGCGGGATTCTAATATTAACGCTTGTAAAGTTTGTCATAGTTTTGATTTTATCGTTTTCTTCAATTAGATCACCACCCAGTCCCAACCTCAAACCTCCCGCTGTTACAATAAAGCCTCGCTTTATTTGTTCATTAACTGAATAAAGTGAACACTCGCTGGCTCTAAAAATAATGTCTTCAATCATAATCTTTGAGGCAAATATTGCATCTTTTATATTCCCTGTTGTGCCTTTTTCGCCTAAAAATACCCTGTGTCCACCTATGGATAAAACGATGGGTTTACCTGCACGCACTCGAATTTCATTAATAAACTTAAAGTTAACTTTTTCACTAAGTATCTCGTAGATTTTGTCTGGCAATATTTTTTTTAGCATAATATTCTCCTCGTAATAATCTACTGCCCCCATTTTTTTTAAATTCATTAACGACAAATATAGTCAAATTATTATAAAATAAAAAAAACCACCAACATTGGTGGTTAAAAAAAACGGCAACGCCGTTTTTTATTATTTAACTCTTTCCATATAGCTTCCATCACGAGTATCAATTCTAATTTTATCTCCAATATTGATGAAAAGTGGAACTGGAAGTGTATAACCTGTTTCAAGTTTTGCTGGTTTTGTTGTTGATTTTGATGTATCCCCTTGAATTCCTGGTTCACAATCAACTACTTCAAGCTCAACAAAGTTTGGTGCATAAACAGCAAATGGATTTCCTTTGTAGAAATACATTGTGCAGTTTTCATTTTCTTTAACAAAGTTAAGTGCATCTTCAACACTTTCTTTATTTAATGGAATTTGATCATATGTCTCAGCATCCATGAAATAATAAATTTCACCATCACTATAAAGATAAGTCATTTCTTTCTTTTCAATAACTGCTACTGGGAATTTATCAGATGGGTTAAATGTAGTCTCTTTAACTTGACCCGTCATAACATTTTTAAGTTTTGCTCTAACAAATGGTGAACCTTTACCTGGTTTAACATGTAAAAATTCAACTACTGAATATACAACTCCTTCCCATTCAAAAGTTGTTCCTTTTCTAAAATCTCCTGCAAATACCATAAATTTACTCCTTTGATTAATCTAACATTTATTTTAACACATTAATAGCTATTTGTCTAGCAAATTTAAATATATTTTTTTCATAATTAGCGAGTCATGGGGCATCATCGACATTGATTCACATATTACTCTTGGTTGAAGATGATACTCAATTAAAACTTCTGCAAGTGGATCAAATAAAGGCCCATAAACTTCATCATCATAATTTAAATGTTTAATTTCCCCTTTTATTCCATATTGAATTTTTGAGAAATGAATATGACAATTACTTGTTCTTTCAAACCCAAGTTTATCAATTGAATAATCCAAAATACGCTTATAATCCTCAACACTTTTTAGTGCGCCCTGCTCAATTGAATTTATGTGTCCAAAGTCAAACGTAGGCACCAAATGTTTGTTTGTTTGACAAAGATCAATCACTTCCTTCCAAGTCCCAATTTGCATTGTTTTTCCCATTGTTTCTGGGCAAAGCAGCAATCCATCCAGTAAGCCATCACAATCCAAAGCATTAAAAAACTCGTAAAACCTTTTTCGTGTTAATTCAACAGCATCATTTCTAGTTTGTTTGCCACATGATGCAGGATGAAAAACCATTCTATCTGCTCCAAAAGCACGCAAAAACTTTATACCTGTTGTAATATATCCCTGCGTTTTTTTATACATTTCCTCATCCGGATTTGCAAAATTAATATAAAATGGTGCATGTATAGAAAGTTTTATACCATGTTCACGAAATTTTTCGCCAGCCTTTTCTGCTTTATCTAATGTCATTTGATAACCATGCCCAAATGAATACTCATACGCATCAAGTCCATAATTTTTTATCCACTCAGGAACATCTAATATCCCCTCATAACCTTGCTCATAAAACTCATCACCACAGCCAGATGGCCCAAATAAAACTGCCATACTTCACCTCTCTTTTAAACTAAACGAAAAGCAAACTTCATCTTATTATTTACAACTGAAACATTACCAATATAATTATCATTAAAATAGCATCTGAACATTCCGTTTTTAAAATAATTTGGATTTACGCCATTTACTAATTTTTGATATGTAACTTCATCGATTGAAATTTTATCAAAATCAAAGATGTTTTCAAGTGATATCTTTTTATAATTACCAGATTTAATGTCATTAAGTAAAAATGCATCATTTACATTAAATACACCACATTTTGTGCGTTGTAGACTAGACATCACACCAATTGTTGATAATGCAGTTGCAATATCTCTACATAATGATCTTATATAAGTTCCACTGGAACAATGGATTTCAAACTCAAATGTATTTTGATCAATCTCACCCAAACATTTTAAAGAGTATATTTCAATCTCCTTTGGTTTGAGTTGCACATCCTTTCCACTTCTAGCAAGCTGATATGCCTTTTTCCCATTTACTTTTTTGGCAGAATAAACTGGGGGCATTTGATTGATTTTTCCAGTAAATTGAGGTAGCACAGCCTCTACCATTTCTAGCGTTATAACTTTTTCAACTTTTTCAGTTATTTCACCTTCTAAATCTAGTGTGTCTGTTGTCTCGCCAAACCTAAAAACTGCACGATACACCTTGTCCTTGTTTAAGTAATAGTCAAAAAGCTTTGTAGCTTTATTAATTGTTATTGGCAGCAACCCTGTTGCAAGTACATCCAAAGTTCCAAGATGCCCTGCCTTATTGGCTCCAACGGCATACTTAACACGATTTACAGCTGAATTAGATGAAATTCCCCTCTCTTTATTCAATAAAATGATGTAACTGTCCATTTAATTTCCCTTAAATTCCTTAAAAGCATTTAATACCATGTCTCTAGCCTGATAAATATCTTCTGCCTTAAACTTAGCACCAGCGGCACGCAAATGTCCACCACCGCCAAGTTTTTGCGCAATTGACATTACATTTTCATTGTTTTTGCCTCTAAGCGACAAGTTATATAGTCCCTTTTCAAGTTCTACAATGCTAAAACTACATTTAACAGTATCAATACATAATAGCTCACTACTAAAATTATCGCAATCACTTTTTTGAGCTTTTATTTTTTCAAGTGTTTGAAGATCGACTAAGCAATAAACAATGTCATTATCTATTACGTAGTTTTTCCACATGTAGCTCATCAACTTAACTTCTTTGTCAGTTTTAGTTTTATATAGTTTTTCATTTATGTCATTTACATCAGCCCCATTTTTAAGCAGCTCTAAAGCAATTTTAAGTGAATTTTCATTTACATTTGCATTCATAAAGGAATATGTATCTGCTGAAAGCCCTGCATAAAGATATGATGCTATTTCTTTTGTAATATTCGCTTTCAATGCTTTAATTACTAAAAACGAGATTTCACTACATGAACTAAACTTTGTATCAACATAATAAACTTTTCCCAAAGTGTTAACATTTGGATGATGATCAAGCACAACTCTATTTTCAAACGAAGCAAAAATTTCTCCGTATTCTCCCAGCCTGCTTATACTAGGAACATCTGTTGATATCATTAAATCATAGTCATTAGGATTACAATCCCCATTTTTGACTGTATTTTTATCAAATACAAGCGATTGTGAGTAAGTAAATTCATCTTTTACATATACATCAGCTTTTATATTAAGTGATCTAATTGCAAGTGCAAGTGGCAAACTAGAACCCAAAGCATCACAATCTGGATTGACGTGTGTAAAAATAGCTACAGATTTTGCCTTTTTAATTTTTTTTGCTATTTGTTTAAAACTACTATTCATCATCGTCACCTGCTGGAATATCTAAATTTTTTAGTATTTCATTAATTCTAATTGCAGCATTAGCACCTTTATCAATAACAAATTCAAATTTTGGCATATGGGGCATTTTCACCATCTGCGCAAGTTCCTTCTTAATAAAACCTTCTGATTTTTGCAATACAGCAATAATTTCATTAAGCTTTTCTCTATTATCACTGTCATATGCAACTTTTACCTTACAGTATCTAAAATCTGGTGATACGTTTACTTCACTAATATATAAAAGTGAATCAATTCTTGGATCATTCATCTTATTGAAGATAATATCTGAAAGACATCTTTGAATTTCACTATTTGCCCTATCAAATCTTACTGACATATTTACCTCCTTTTTAGTAAATTAAAGGCAGTTTATTTAAACATCTTTATAATAATGCACAAATATACCGCCTTTTAAAATTTATTATCTTTTTACTACCTCTTTTGAGTAGAATTTAATTATATCGCCCTCTTTAATGTCAAGAGTTTCTTTTAATTTAATACCACATTCAAATCCCTTAGCCACTTCAGCCTTTTCATCTTTTACAATTTTAAGGGACTCAACCGTTGTTTTACCAATTTCTTCATCTCCACGCATAACAACCGCAATACAATTTCTTGTAGCCTTACCATCTTTAATATAACTTCCAGCAACCTTGCCCGCAGTTGAAAGCTTAAATACCATTCTAATTTCTGCGCTACCAATATATACTTCTTCATATTTGACACTAAGCATTCCAGTAATAGCTGCAGTTATTTCATCTACCATCTGGTAAATAATCTTGTATTCTTTAATTTCAATCTTGCTTGCATCTGCAAGAGTTTTAATTTTATTAGCAAGTTTTTGATTAAACGAAATTATAATTGACCCAGTTGTTTGAGCAAGAATAACATCGCTTTCAGTCACAGGGCCAGCCCCACTATGAACTATATTAACCTTAGCTTCTTCATTTCTAATTGCTAAAAGTGATGATTTGAGCGCTTCAACCGAACCCATTGTATCAGCCTTAACAATTACATTTAAGTTTTTAAGTTCTCCCTCATGAACTCTATTCATAAAGTTATCCAAAGTTACGCCTGATGACTGCATTGCTCTTTCTTTCTTAATCTTGTCAATTCTTTCTTGAATTACTTGTTTTGACAAGGTTTCTTCAACTGCATAAACTTGCTCGCCAGCAGAAGGCACATCATTAAAGCCCAAAATCTCAACAGGCATTGATGGCTCAGCTGTTTTAATTGGCTTGCCCTTATCGTTGAACATTGCTCTAACCTTACCATAAGTAAGCCCAGACATAATAGAATCGCCGACATGAAGTGTTCCGTTTTGAACAATCATAGATGCAACTGGCCCTCTATTTTTGTCAAGTTCGGCTTCTATAATAACACCTGTTGCCATCTTTTTAGGATTTGCTTTTAACTCTTGCACTTCACTAACTAGCAAAATAGTTTGTTTAAGATCATCAAGTCCCATTCTTGTTTTAGCAGAAATTGGAACGCAGATCGCATCTCCACCCCATTCTTCAGGCAAAACACCATGTTCTGCAAGTTGTTGTTTAATTCTATCAGGGTTTGCTTCTGGTTTATCCATTTTATTCATAGCAACGATAATAGGAACTCCAGCCGCTTTAATATGATCAATTGCTTCAATAGTTTGTGGCATAACACCATCGTCAGCGGCTACAACTAATATAGCTATATCTGTTGCTTTTGCACCTCTAGCACGCATTTGGGTAAATGCGGCGTGTCCAGGAGTATCAATAAATGTGATTTTCTCGCCATTAAATGAAATTTGATAAGCACCAATGCTTTGAGTAATTCCACCAGCTTCACCTGCAACAACGTTTGTTTCTCTAAATGCATCAAGAAGTGAAGTTTTACCATGGTCAACGTGCCCCATAACGGCAACAATTGGAGGTCTTTTTACCAAATCTTTTTCATCATCTTCGCTTTGAGCGGATTCTATAAGTTTTTCCTCAAATGACTTATCTGCCTTAAGTTCAAGCGTAATATCAAAATCACTTGCAACAAGTTCGGCAGTTTCAAAATCGATATTTGAGTTGATTGTGGCCATTACACCTAGCATCATAAGTTTCTTTACAATTTCAGTCACTGGCTTGCCAATCTTTTCACTAAACTCTTTTACAGTTATTTCTCTTGAAGTAAGAACTGCATGTTTTATAACAGTTACATTTACATTTGATTGTGTATCCTTCTTCTTTTTCATGCTCTTTCTTGAGCCGTAACTTACTTCTTCAATACCATTTTCATCTTCAATGAAAACATTAGAGTGTTTAGAATCATCTCTGCGTTTGCCCTGAGATTTCTTCTCATCATAATTATTATTCTTTTTTTGAGCATACTTTGCCTTAGCGGCAAAATCCCTTTCCTTTCTTAAATCAATTTCAGGAGCATCTTGGGTTGAACCAAATGAACGGAAACTATTTGCTTTTGAAGAAACAAAATTATTGCTACCAAATTTTTTATTATCTTTGTTAAATGGCTTATTGTTTGGATTTTGTCTAGTAAAATCTTTGCGATCTCTATTGAAATTGTTTTGATTGTTTCGGTTAAAGCCACCATTTGTTTGATTGTTAAAGTTGTTTGGCTTATTATTTGGACGAACATTTTGGTCAAATTTTTTAAAGTTTTTATCGTTTCTTTTGTCATTAACAAAAGCAGGCTCATTTTTTGTTATCACTTGAACAGTTTCATCTTGAACCTCACGTTTAACTTCATCAACAATTTCAACCTTAGGCTCATTTTGCACTTGTTCCTGAGCCTTTAATTCTTTTATTCTTCTATAAAGGTTAGCGCCAAATTCTTCAACTTGCCCTTTTGCCGCCCTAATAGATTTTAAAATATTTGTAATTTCTCCATCTTTTTGTAAATCATGAATTTTCTTCAGATTTTGTAATGATTGATTTGCCAAAATTAACTCCTTAACACATTAAATTTAAAATTATATCACTTAAATTCTTATTTTTTATTCCAACTATTTTACAATTTTCAATACCTAAAATCTCTCCCAAATTTTCCATCTCACAAACAGAAATTTGTTTGATTTTAAATTTTTCAACAATTTTCATTGTGTTTTTTTGAGAATTTTTATCGTAAATAACCAAATATAGTTTTTTTGAATAATTCTCTAACTTTTCTCCGCCAATTATCAAATATCCTGCCTTACGACAAATATTTAAATAATTTTCAATTTTCTCTCTTTCCAAGGATTTCCTCCTGCAATGATTGATATACACTATTATCAACATCACATTTAAATGCTTTGTTTAGCGCTTTTTGTTTTACTAATTTTTTAGCACATTCTTCATTTCTACAAATATATGCTCCTCGGCCATTTTTTTTGCCCGTTTGATCAATAAATATAGCACCTTCTTTATCTTTTACGATTCTTAATAAATCGCGTTTATCATACATTTGTCGACATACAATGCACATTCTCAATCTTTCCATATTCACCTCTAAACAAAGTCATTAAAATTACTCTTCGTCATCATCAATTGGAGTGATTTCTTCAAGTTCTTCAATATCGCTAAGTCCCTTAAATGCATCTTCATCATTAAGCTCTGTTAGTTCATACTCGGGTTCCTTTACAGCCACAGTTGTAGAACTTTCTGGCTTAACTTCAATCTTCCATCCTGTAAGTCTTGCGGCAAGTCTAACATTTTGACCATTTTTGCCAATTGCAAGTGATAATTTATCATCAGGAACAATAACTCGTGATGAGTGCAAACTTTCATTAATTTCAACGCTGAGTACTTTCGCTGGACTAAGTGATTTTGCAATATAGTCAAGCGGATCATCGTTATATTCAATTAAATCAATTTTTTCGCCATTCATTTCTGAAGATATAGTATCAATTCTTTGACCATGGAAGCCAACACATGTTCCAATTGGGTCTAAGTTGGCTTTTTCAGTATAAATCGCAACCTTAGTTCTATTTCCAGGATCTCTTGCGATATTTTTAATTTTTACATCTCCACTTGCAACTTCAGGGATTTCAAGTTCAAACATTTTTCTAACAAATCCAACATTGCTTCTTGTAACTTGAATTTGTGTGCCTTTAAATGAATCTTTAATCTTTTTAACGTATACTTTTACTCTATCACCAACGTTAAATTTCTCTCCCGGAATTTGATCGGCCGGAACCATAACACCTTCAGTATGTGTGTTTGAAATTTGAACATAGATAGTGCCATTATCGATTCTTTTAACAATAGTTGTTAAAAGTTCATCTTCCTTTTCAGAAAGTTCATTTAACGCCATCTGTCTTTCCATCTCTTTAAGCTTTTGCATAACAACTTGCTTTGCAGTTTGTGCTGCAATTCTACCAAAATCTTTTGTTGACTCTTCTTGTAAAATTGTTTCGCCAAGTTTAATTGACTTTTTAATAAGTTTTGCATCTTGAAGTGATATTTCCTTGTCTGGATCTAAAACTTCGTTAACAACAGTTTTATAAGAATAAATCTTAATTGTAGCCTTTTCAGGATTTAATTTTACAAGTGCAGATTTTGCCTCACCATACATCTTTTTGTAAGCAGATGTAAGCGCTGTTTCAAGTGTTGTTATAAATGTCTCCTTATTTATTTTTTTCTCATTTTCCAAGTCCTCTAATGCTTGGAAGAAATCCTTATTTATCATCGTTATACTCCTTAAAATTTAATTACTGGCACAATGTGTGCTATTTTTGATTTTTCAAATTTGATTTGTTTGCCCTTAACTAATATTGTTAAAGTATTTTCATCATACTCTTCAAGCACTCCCTCAAAGTTTTTTGTGCCATCTATTTTAGCAAACAAAGTTACACTTATTTCCTTGCCAAGATTACGTTTAAAATCTCTCTCAGTTTTTAAAGGCCTATCAATACCTGGCGAACTAACACTTAATATATATGGTGCGTCATCTGTAGGATTAACCTCTTCTAGCAGTGGATCAATCGCTCTCGAAACAAGCTCGCAGTCCTCAATATTAATTCCTTCGTCTTTATCAATGTAGAAAATCAAGTTCATACCATCGGATTTTTTAGCATATTCAATTTCTACAACTTCATATCCCATATTTTCAATCACTGGTACAACTTTTTCTTCACAAATTGTTTTAACTTTTCCAGCCAACTTAAAATCCCCCTTTTTACGAATCAAGGAGCGTTGCTTTTGCACGCTCCTTGTAATAATTTCTTAAGTCTCTTTAATTATAACAAATGTATATTGATTTTGCAAGTATTTATTAAAGATTTTTAAAAGATTTTATCCGTTCGATTAAGTTCCAGCAAAACTTGTGCTGTTGCATATGCATCATTAAATGCCCTATGTGCATCTTCAAGAACAAGCCCAAGCGCTTTTACAACAGTACCTAGCTTATAATTTGTAGTTCTAAGTTTTGAGTGTCTTGCCACATTTATGGTATCAACAATTTCGTTAGTAAATTCAATACCTATTTCTTCTGCCACCTTTTTAACAAACTTCATATCAAAATTGATAATATTGTATCCACTTATAACACAACCATTGCACCAATCATAAAAGTCCATTATTACATCCTCAATATTGGGTGCTCCAACAAGCATTTCATTTGTAATATGAGTTAGTTCTTGCACTTCCTTTGGTATAGGCTCTTTAGTATGAGCAAAACTTGCAAATCTTTCTGTTACTTCACCATATTCAATTTTTACAGCTCCTATTTCTGTGATCTCACAAGTTTCTGCATCAAGCCCAGTGGTCTCTAGGTCAAATACAACTATTTTGTTGTTTTTAATAAAGTCATTATACTCTGGTTTTTTATCAAACAAGTTAGATTGAGTTGATCTAGGCAGCATATCAATACACACAACTTTTTTGTGTTTTAAATTTAATTGTTGCTTTTCATCGTTATCCTGAATACTCTCGCTAAATGGTGCCGCTTTAAATAGTTTTCTTATATAATATGTAAGCTTTCCATTTAAACCTGTTCTAATATCGCCAACGCACAACAACATTGACAATTCTTCTAGATTCTCTAGGTCTTTTTCATGTGTTTTTGAGCAGAAATAAACACATTCGATTTCACCACTTTCGTCAACAAGTGAAAATGTATACAGTGATTTTTCTTCTCCGGCACGTTTACCTTTTTTCATAATAAAAGTTTTTTTATTTTTATTTTTTAAAATACCCGATAATATCACAGACGCTTTTTGAGATTTTATATCTCCAATATATTCAGGCATCGGTATAATATCATTGCCAATAATCCTTTTTTCAATACTTACCTTATAGCGCTTTGTTTTTGAACTGATTGGTAAAATATCATCGCACTCAATTTCTTCAGGTAATGTTTCCTCATTTCTAACAATAGCAATACTAATGTTTGCTATATATAGTCTTTCAAGCCACGAGTATAGCTCTCCTTTAAGCTCGTTTTCATCTAATAACGAAGCAACATCTTGATTTAAATTTATCTTAATATCAACATTTCGCCCAACACTTGAAGAAGAAATATTTTCTAGACTTATATAAGGCAGAAGGCCTTTTTTGTTTTCCTTAAAAAATTCTACTATATCAGCAACAATAAGCTTTTCATCCAAATAACTTTTTTTAAACTTAACCTTAATTTTTCCACGAATAGAAAAAAGTTTTTGGATAAAATTTTCAATGGACTTTTGGTCTGCTTCGCTAATATCATCTACATCATAAGGATATAAAAATGTTACTGTGCATAAAGAAGCATATCTATCGTAAATTATATTCAAAAACTTAAGATAATCATATTTATTATTAAATTCTTTATTAATTTTTTCAACTAAATTTATCATAAGTATATTTTATAACACAAAATGTAAAATGTCAATTATAATCACCGCTCCAAGCAAAACTAACAATCCAATTGTGTGAATCATGTTTTCAACTTCACGCTTTATAGGTTTTTTTCTCACTGCTTCTATCGATGTAAATAGCACATGTGCACCATCCAGCGCAGGAATAGGCAGAAGATTAAATATTGCAAGGTTTGCAGAAATTAATGGCAGTAATATAAGAAGATTTTCCATATTTTGCTGTGTATAAGTTGCAATTGTAGTAATAGTTGTAATTGGCCCACCAATGGCAGTAATTGGCAACTGGAATGTAATTAAGAGCCACAAACTCTTCAATACAACCCATCCCATACCAAATGAAAATGGAACCGCCCTTTCTAAGCCCTCTACAAATGAGTGAACATATGCAGATGCATTTACATTAAAATAGTATCTATAAAATGTTTCACCAGTAGGATTGTTGTCCTTATCATACTCATCTATTTTTACTTGATAAAAACCAAGCTCCACATTTTTATATTCGCCATTTCTTCTCACAATTGCATTAAAATTATCAAAATTTAAAAATGCACTTTCTTCATCAAATGCGTCACCATCTCTTTCTTTTGAAGATGAAATGTAGGTTTTTAATTTAGATAGCTGCGCAGAAATCAATTCATTATAATTTTTACCATAAGCAAAATCAATTTTTTCACCATTTATTGATATTATTACATCACCAGGTTCAAGTGTATTTGCAGTATCAAAGTTTGTTAAATTGTTACTATCACTTGACACATGTGTAATGCTAGTTGAATCAAAAGCAACACTATCAACTTTTGGTATATCATAACCAACTGTGCAAAGTAGTATTAGTGAAAAGATGATTGCAGCTGCAAAATTAAAGGTTACACCAGCCAAGAAAACCAAAATTCTTTTCCATGGCTTTTGATTTGTGAATGCATCTTTTGCATCAACATTTGTTTCATCTTCACCAGCAAACGCACAGTAACCACCAAGTGGAAACAGTCTTAATGATATTAACTCTCCCCTTTTATTTTTACGAGAAATGAGGGCTTTCCCAAACCCTACAGAAAACTCAGTAATTTTAAAATTTAACATTCTACCAACAACATAATGCCCAAATTCATGTATTAAAACCATAAACAAGAGTATCACAATTGCAAGAACTACATAGAGAACTATCATTTAATCTCCAATATAAGTATTCTACTAAATCAAAGCAAAAATTATACTAAATGCCATAAATAAAAATGGTGCAACAAACACATAAGAATCAAATCTATCTAACATGCCACCATGTCCAGGCAAGAAACTACCTGAATCCTTGACTCCAGCACGTCTTTTAAGATAACTCTCAAAAAGATCACCAAGTTGGCAAATAATTGAGCCAATTGCAGAAATAATGATAACCTTCCAAACATTTATGCCAACAGATGAGAACATAAGCGCCATTGATGGAATAGCATTAAAAATAAAATAAACTACAACAGAAAGCAAAATAGCAAATGCAAAGCCACCAACCGCACCACTTATTGTCTTGTTTGGGCTAACTTTTGGTGCAAGTTTTTTGCCACCAAAAATATTGCCTACAATATATGCAAATGTATCCGTAAAAATTGGAATTAACAGTGCAAACAACATAAGATAGAATGAAAGCCATCCATTTTGCCCAACTATACCAGCAAATGAGCCTGTCATATCTTCAAAGTGATTTATTAAAGATAAAAACAAAATCAAAAATGCTGGATAAACAAATATAATTGCAGTATTTAAGGCTTTATTAAGTGAATATTTCATAACAGACTGGTTGTCCAAATTCTTTGTTTTAATTTCATTTAATGTGGTTTTATATGTGAGTAATGGTATAACAAAAGTTACACCAAAACATAACACAATAAACATTGCCGTAATGCCAATTGTAAATAAAACGCCAAGGTTTTGGTCACCATTTACGCAAATCAGCATAATCACCATTGCAACAATAGGAAATGCTGTTGCC
The DNA here is from genome assembly GCA_902796285.1 of uncultured Eubacteriales bacterium. GTDB lineage: Bacteria > Bacillota > Clostridia > Christensenellales > UBA1242 > Caccovivens. Next base: position 18,210 of record CADBOH010000119.1, read on the forward strand.
ATAATTTTATCGTTGTTTCTACCCATTTTTGTGAACATTTTTGATAGTTCAAAAGAAGAAACACAAGCAATTGCTAAAATTATTGCGTCAAAAAAGTAATTGCTAACAAAAATTTTTAAAATAAATCCTAACGCTAAAACAAAAACAATGCCAAGTGAAGTTAGCAATCTCGTTTTCATTTTACACCTCCATATTTTCTCTCTCGTTTTTCATATGCCTCTAAGCACTTTTTTACTTCTTTTTCATTAAATTCTGGCCAATAAGTGGTTGGAAAATACAATTCACTATAAGCAAGTTGATAAAGTAAAAAGTTTGACAATCGCTCTTCTCCACTTGTTCTAACAATTAAATCTGGATCGGGCAACATTTTAGTATCAAGAAAGCTCGCAAATTCCTTTTCCGTTATCTTCTCAACACCACTTTGAATAACTTTATTTACTGCCCTTACAATTTCATCACGTCCACCATAATTAAGTGCTATCGTTACAACCAAAGTATCATCAAAGTCCTTGGTTCTTTCTATCGTATCAATAAGCGCAGTCCTTAAATCATCTGGGAATGGATCCAATACTCCAATTACATTAAACTTAATTTTCTTTTTAATGAAAAAATTATCTTTTTTTGCTATATATTTTTTAAGCAAATTAAAAATTCCATCCACCTCTTTTTTATCTCTCTTCCAATTTTCTGTTGAAAAAGCATAAAAAGTAGCATATTTAATGTTTAATTTTTTACATGCCAAAATAGTTCTTTTGAGCGCCATTACACCCTCTGCGTGACCAGCAAGTCGTGGCAAACCTCTTTTGTTTGCCCATCTACCGTTACCGTCCATAATAAATGCAATGTGCTCAGGAATTTTTTTATATACTGTTGACATGATCACCCCTCAATAAAAGAATAATAGTTATACTTCCATAATCTCTTTTTCTTTTGTTTTGCAGTTTTCATCAACCTTTTCACAAGCTTTATCTATAAGTTTTTGAATTTCATCTTCACCGGCTGCTTGTTCATCTTCTGAAATTTCACCATTTTTTTGAAGATCTTTAAGCATATCCATAGCATCTCTTCTTGCGCCTCTAACTGCTACTTTTGTGTCTTCTGCAATCTTTTTAATTGTTTTTACAATTTCTTTACGGCGTTCCTCTGTAAGCATAGGGAAAATAAGTCTTATTATTTTTCCATCTTCATTTGGTGTTACACCAAGATCTGCAGCAGAAATTGCCTTTGATACATTTTTCATTTGTGATTGATCCCAAACAGAAATTGCAAGAATTCTAGCCTCAGGAACAGTTATGCTTGCCATATTTTTGATTGGAGTTGGAACACCATAGTAATCAATCATAACTCTATCTAAAATATGTGGATTTGCTCTTCCTGCACGGATAACAAGATATTCATTTAATTGGTGATTAATCGCCTTATCAATTTCTTCCTGACATGCAAGTTCAATCTCTTCTATCATTTCGTTCATAATATTCTCCTTGCAAATATTTTACTATAAAGAGTTGATTTTTGCAAATGTTTTAACGATAATACACTATAAATCTTATGCATTATAAAATATTTTTATAACTTTAATTATTAAAGCAAAAAAAGATGGGCTTACCCATCTTTTTAGTTGTTTCCTCTCATTTGCTTTTCAACTTCCTCAGCGAGGTTATCGTTACGTTTTTCAAGACCTTCACCCATCTCAAATCTAACAAATCTTCTAATAGAGATTTTTTCTCCAATTTGAAGAATTTTTTCATTAAGATATTGTGTTATTGTAAGGCTTGGATCTTTAACGAAAGTTTGCTCCATAAGACAAACGTCTTGATAGAATTTTTTAACTCTCCCTTCAATCATTTTGTCTACGATTTGTGCAGGTTTCCCTTCGTTAAGAGCTTGGTTTCTAAGAATTTCCTTCTCTTGTTCAAGTTCTTCAGCTGGAACTTCTTCAACTCTAACATATTTTGGTGCTGCTGCAGCGATTTGAAGAGCAACATCATGTCCAATAGCTTGGAACGCTTCTGTTTTAGCAACGAAGTCAGTTTCGCAGTTGATTTCAACAAGAACGCCAATCTTTCCACCCATATGGATGTATGAAGTTACAATACCTTCGGATGCAATTCTTGATTGTTTCTTTGCAGCAGCTGCAATTCCCTTTTCTCTAAGCCAAATGGTAGCTTTTTCGAAATCTCCATCACATTCAACCAATGCTTTTTTGCAGTCCATCATACCTGCATTTGTTTTTGCTCTGAGTTCTGCAACGTCTTTAGCTGTAAAATTCATGATTATTCTCCCTTTTTATCTGTGTTTGTTTCTTCAGTTGTTGTTTCTTCTTTTTTTACTTCAGTTTTCTTTTTTGCTGGTTTCTTTTTTGGCTTGTTAGCGCGGTTTTCTTCCCCGCCTTCAGCGATTTCAAGATTTGGTTTAGTTTCTGCTAAAACTTTTTCAAGGTCAATATCTTCTTCAACCTCTTCATCTTTCTTCATAGAAACGCCTTCTCTTGCTTCAATAACAGCATCTGCAAGCGCTGAAGCAACAAGTTTAACTGAACGAATAGCATCATCGTTTCCTGGAATAACATACTCAATTCCATCTGGATTGCCATTAGTATCAACAAGCCCAACCATTGGGATTCCAAGTAATTTACACTCGTTAACACAAATGTGTTCGATGTTAGGGTCAACAACGAAAACTACACCTGGAAGTTCTCTCATTTCTTTGATTCCACCAAGGTTTTTTTCAAGTTTGTCTCTTTCTGCTTTAAGAAGAGTTACTTCCTTCTTAGGTAAAAGATCAAATTCTCCAACCTTTTCCATTTGGTTAAGTTTGTTAAGTCTTTCTATTCTTGACTTAATAGTCTTGAAATTTGTAAGACATCCACCAAGCCAACGTGTGTTAACATAATACATTCCGCATCTTTCAGCTTCGTCTTTAACAGCATCTTGTGCTTGTTTTTTTGTTCCTACGAACAATACATTTTTGCCTGAAGCAACAACATCTCTTACAAATAAGTAAGCTTTGTCTACTTGCTCAGAAGTTTGTTCTAGATTGATGATATGAATATCATTTCTTGCAGTAAAAATGTATTTTTTCATCTTAGGGTTCCATTTTCTAGTCTGGTGACCAAAATGAACGCCTGCTTCTAGAAGTTGTTTCATTGAAATAACTGACATTTTTTCTTCCTCCTTTTGTTTTTGTCCTTCCTTATAGTTTTCAAGCTCCAAATTGCGACCTCAGATTAAAAATCTTTTAAGTTATGACAATATATTTGTGCGCCATAACAAGTTTTAGGCAACTGCAACTGAATATTCTATAAGTGCATATTTGTCCAATGACGAGTTAAATTATAACATAACAATATTTTTTTGTCAATCATTTTCATATATTTAATTATATTATTATTAAATGCAACAAAAAAGATGAGGCTATTTTGCCACATCTTTTTGTTGATAACCATATTTTTTCTTCTTTTTAACGGAGTTTATTGTTGCCCACAAAGAAGGCATTATACATTCTGAACTATAGAAAGTAACAATAAGTGCAATAATGATACCAAGAGAGACCTCTCTAACTCCACCTGGAACAAGTGCAGCAAGCAATACAAATACTGCAAGCAAAGCAAATAGAACAACTATTTTCTTCATCAAGCACTCTCTTGTCATTGTATCGGCCATTTCAACTGGTTTAACCTTTTCAAACTTACCTTGTTTAATAGCAGATTTCATCGTTGTATAGAAGTAAATGAGGTTGACTGCAGTTAATAACAAAGTTGTTAACAGTGTTACCGCAAATGTCAAATTTATAGTTACTCTTGTTATGAGAAGTGCTCCAAGCACCAAGAAAATATCAAGCGCAACTTGCATAATTGACACAAGAAATGCGGATTTATCAAATCTAAAGCCAAGATAAAGCATCAAAGTAATAATGCCAAACACAATAGCAGCCACTAAAGCAACAACATAATTAAATGTGTATGATGATTGGATTGTATCAAATGTTGTTACCGCCTCATCTTTGCCCACGTAACCAAACTCATCAATCACTTGGTCGCGAACCTCTAAGAGTGCTTTGCCGTTGTTTTGATAAACAACCTCAACTGCTTGTCCATTATATACATCATATTCAGCAATGTTCATCGTAGTTTTTCTAATTGATACCGCTTTTAAACCATTAGAATTTAAAACATAGTTGATTTTATCGACAACTTCGTTAAAATCGTTTTTGTCATTTAAGTCATAACTTTTTATGTCATCGCTAGTTTCGATAACATTTTCATAGTTTGCATAAACCCTAAACGATACCCCTCCTCTAAAATCGGTTCCTAAATTAAAACCAACGGTTGACAAAAGAATAATGCCAACAAGTAAAATTAAAGCTGGGGCAATCAAAAAGTATAAGAAATTTTTTGTAAAACTAAATTTTGAGTTTTTCATATTATTCATTATTGCCACCTCCTACTACAGAGTTTGCAACTTCATCCTCATTTTCATCGGCCACTTCTTCACTTATCTCTTTTACGCCTTCCTCTCTACGGAAACCCAATCTCTTTGCTTTTGTGCTATTAATTCTAAGATAAGTAGCAACAAAGTACCTCATTAAAGCGAGGGTTGTAAATACAGATAAAAGTAAAGCAACAAGCATAATTATAGCAAAACCTTTCAAACTTCCTGGAAGGAATATCCACATAAACACACAAATGATTGCAAGTATAAAGTGGCTATCAAGGATAGGCCAAAGTGCCTTTTTAAATCCGCCCTTGCAA
>CADBOH010000120.1 GCA_902796285.1 uncultured Eubacteriales bacterium
ATTTATTAAATAATTTTCACTATTTTTAATTAAATTTTTTATTTTATTTATTTCATCAAAAATAGGAGTTGTTAATTTTTCTATTTCAAGGATTTCACTTGCATCAATTTTTACCACGTCCGCTATGTCATCATCTGCATTAAATACTTTCAAAAGATCGAATGCTCCGTCAGTGTTATCTTTAATATTTTGCATTAACATTTCTGCTTGTGCAAACATATCCAAAAAGTGCTCCTTATTGTCAACTCCATCGTGATTGTGATTGCAATGCTCGTTATGTTTGTGTTCTGTCATAATTTCTCCTTATTACATATTTTATCATAAGTTAAAAATTTTACAAAGTATTACAACAAAAAAATAGGCATGATTGCCTATTTTTATTCCCTTTCGATATTCTCAAGCCTTTGTGCATCAATTTTATCGTTATCAGCGAGAGTCTCTAAAACTCTTGCGGTCACAATTCCTGTGCCCGCCCCAAAAAACAATGGCAACATTACTTTGGGAGTCACACCAATTTTTGCAACTAAAAGCCCAATAGCAACAGCTACGAATGTTCCACCAATAATGAGTGAAGCGACAGCGCCTCTCATTCTGTTTCTTGCACGTTTATAAAGAGCATTAATCTTTAAAATTTTATTTTCTTCCATAGTTCACCACCTTTTATTCTGCCTCAACAGCAACTTCTTCTGTTGTTTCTGACAATTGCTTCACATTTTTGGCTCTTTTTGCTTTTTCTTCTTTTTTACGTTCTTCATCAGCCTTGTTGTCATCGCGTTCAGACATTTTGAGTAGTGCAATAGCTATCGCCTCAGCCGCTATACTTCCACCCAATATTGAAAGTCCGTTTGTCTCTTGCTTTCTTTGTTCGCGGATCATTTCAAAATGTTTGCCTGATGTCATAAATTCAGCATAAGAACCATTGTTAACAGCTTCTACTCCTGCGTTGTCAATTTCTTTAAGATGATTTATATATTTTGGAAGCAACCCCATAGATGTCGCAAATAAGGCAGCGCCAACTACAATAAAACATATTGCTCCAATAAATTTTGTGTTTCTGCTTCTTCTATAAAATTTTTCTGATTTAACCATTATAAACCTCCAAAATCATTTACTTTTGAATTTTAACACACAACATGGCAGTTGTCAATAGGGAAAATTAAAATTATTTTAAATATTTTGTTAGGTTTTTATTGTTTAACTGTTAGGCGTTTTCACTATCTATATTTGCTTTTTTTTGCTTGTTTAGACAAAAGTTTTTGAGATAAAGCTAAAACCTGCATTTTCTCATCAAAACTGGTCAATAGAAAGTAGGTTCATGTGCCTGCTATAATGGTATTCCAGCAGGGCTTTCTAGAAAACTTGTTTTTACAACCCAGCTGAAAAAGTGGGTTTATTTTCTGGAAAACTATCTTCGCAAAGCGAAGTGCAAGTCAAAGACCTGCAAAATACTGCTGTTTTTGATTTTTATAAACAAAAAAGCAGGCTCGTGCGCCTGCTTTAATGATATTCCAGCAGTGTTCTATTTTCCCAGGCCGTTACCAGCCAAGTATCTTCGACGATGAAAAGCTTAACTTCTGTGTTCGGTATGTGTACAGGTGGATCCTTTTCTCTATCGCCACTGGAAATGGTATAATTTCAAGTCTAATACTTGGAATTATCAAATTATTCAGGTTGTTTTAAAACCCTGACAACTACATAATATGATTACAGCATATAAATTTTTGCTAAGTTTTCCGTGATTAAGCCCTCGAACTATTAGTATCGGTCAGCTGAACACATTGCTGTGCTTACACCTCCGACCTATCAACGTTGTAGTCTACAACGGTTCTTACTAACTTATGTTATGGGATATCTCATCTTGAGGAAGGTTTCACGCTTAGATGCTTTCAGCATTTATCCTTTCCATACATCGCTACCCAGCTATGCCACTGGCGTGACAACTGGTGCACCATTGGTATGTCCATCCCGGTCCTCTCGTACTAGGGACAGCCCCACTCAAATATCCTACGCCCACGATAGATAGGGACCGAACTGTCTCACGACGTTCTGAACCCAGCTCGCGTGCCACTTTAATCGGCGAA
>CADBOH010000121.1 GCA_902796285.1 uncultured Eubacteriales bacterium
AGTTGTAGTTAGCAATGGTATTTTTGCAATGTTGTTTGTTTTCTTGTTTTTTTATCAGTTAAAGGATAGCTCAAAGAGAGAAGAAGAGTATCAAGAAACGATACAAGATCTCACTAAACATCTTGAAGTTATTGAGGAAGTAAAAGAGCAGGTTTACGAGCTTAAACAAATCGTTGAGGAGAGAGAAAATGAAAAAGATTAGAACATATGGATTTTGGGTTGCTCTTTCTGGGGCAATAGTTATGCTTGTCAATGCACTTGGCAGGGCTTTTGGATTTGAAATTGAAGATAAACTTGTATCCGATATTGTATTGGCCTTTGCGGGTGTTCTTGTAGTTTTTGGTATTGTTATCATGCCACAAAAGGAAGAAAATGACAAAGTGGATGATGTGCAAGAAGTTGAACAAGACAAAATAGAGGAACAAAAAGACGACAATCAAGATGAGGCAAAAAAATGATACAACAAAAAACGCTAGGGGTTTTCTCTAGCGTCTTTTTATTTAATTAAATTGAGCGTCTGCCTCTCTTACAGACATTGCATTTACCATTTGAAGCCCTGTGTAGAACTTGTAATTTGTTGCACCATCACCATTTTTCTTGATAACTTTGTATGTTATTTCAAGGTAGTCACAACCATCATTTCCGGCAAACATTGCGCTGTTGAGTTTTCCTGTGATGTATGAGTGATTTTGATCTATGCCAGGATCTGTGCTTTGTGATTCGATAAGTGAATAGTATTTTCTAAGGTTAGTAAATCCATCAATTGTGAGTGGTGCTTGTGATACTAACACTGAACCATTGTAATCTGTTCTGCCAACATCTGTTTTGAGTATACCATTGCCCACATTTGGATTAAATCCTTTTACAAGCACTGCATCTGGGTGAGGCGAAGCACTGTTAAAGTTTTGACCAATAGCATCAAACATCACACCGCTTCGGTGCCCTTCAGGTAGGGTGGTCCCTTCATAGTCTTGATGGTTGTATTCTCCCATAAAGTCAATGTAATATGGCCCATCAAACACACGCGTAACTTGTGATGATATGGTTTGAAGTGTGTTGTTTTCATGATTGTAATAATTTATTTCAACAACAATGTCAAGATAGTTGTTTGTAAACGTTTCTGCATCAGTGCCATCAAGCCCTGCATCATATTTAAGCGCAATCCAAAGGTCCGCAACATATGTATCTTCTTTAAACATCAAAGTTACTGATTGATATTCAAGAGGTTGAATGTATGGCAGGTTGGCGTTTTCTGGAACCAATGCAAAGTTGTCGTCATCTTGGATTAAGAATGTATCTCCGGCGTATTCTTTGATTTGTGATGCCAAAAATCTTTCATCAACGTGGATGCCTTCTCCACTATCTTCATCAGACCCGATTGTTACATCACGGCACACACCTTGAACAAGCTTTGTTACCGTGTTTGTGTAATCTCTGCCAAGCGATGTGGTTGTGCCAGGGCCGAGATTGTAGGTTACATTTTCGTTTTGATCCACAATTTCAGTAACGCTATCATAAGTTGTAAAGTTGTCATTTGCAAGTGCGTTAGCGCCAATAACATTGTTTAAAATCCAGTTTGTTATCTTTGTTATCTGTCTGTTTACAAGGCCTACAAAAGATCCAATTTTTTCAAAAAGTGCAATTCTCTCTTCAAGCGCCTTTTCAACAGAAGTTTTGTCATTATCTGATGCATATCCCGCAACTGTTACCGCATAGTATGGGAAGTTCTGGCTTGGTAGCCCTGTTTTTGTTACAACAATTTCACTCGGCTCAAGATCAAGTGCATAAGAATATATCACATACTCAAGTGCCTTTGTAAATTGACTATAATATGAGTAGTCTCGAGCTTTTTCGATCTGATTTGTTTTTTCTGATGTATCACGGTAGATACGTGGGTAATCGCGTAGCAATGTATCGCCAATACCAGGTGAATAGTGAGCAAATATTCTATTATAGAAGTTTGTGTTTTTGTTGTACGAATTTATAACTTTATTATTTTGAAGCAAAGGATCTTCTATCGAAAAAGTATTATCATAAATGAATGCATCCAAGGAAAGAGAATTGTTGACGGAACTGTTATTAAGGATGCAATCATCTAAATCTGCTTTAAATGACCAATTCCAACTTGTATTATAATCAGCGCCAAGTATAACATATTGATCATCTTCACCAAATTCGTTATCTTCAACACCATTATCAATTCGGCTGGTTACAATTCCATATGTATCAACTTTATAACGGATACTATCGTAAAGATATGGGATTAGTTTATCTCTATATTGTGTGTGATTATTCATATAAGTTGCAAATGGGGTTTGAGAATCTTCGTTCTCATCGTATTCGACCAAATATCTTATTGGGTTCCCCCCCATTCTTGATTGATCCACAATTCCATAAATTCCATATAATGCATTTATAATTTGCCATGCATATTGTGCATAATAGTTGTTTTCGGTTTCATCATCCCCACCGGTATTTTTATTATAGTCGTAGTGGTCAGGGCGATAAAGCACTTTTGTGCCAAATAGTCCAACGCTTGAGCCAAACCCCTGGTCATCACCTTCCTGTTGTTGCGATGGGTCATAGTCTGGGTCGTAAGAATTTGGGCTTGAGCCAAAACATCCTGTCATCAAAAAGGCCATGCAAAAAATCATGAAAAAACTTGCTATTTTGGTAAAAATACTTTTTTTCTTTTTCATTTTGCCTCCTTTTTGCTACATCATACATATATTGTAACCTATTTTTATTTTAAAATCAAGTTTTTATTGTATTTATGTTGTTTATTATTTGATTTTAAATTTTGCGCAAAAAAACAACGCGTTTCAGCGTTGTTTAAATTTTTAAGCATTTTCATTTTCAACAGCAACATATTGATCTAACAGATTTGTGTATTCAACCAAGTCTTCTGAACCAAATGCGTATTTGCCACTTGCAATTTTATTGATAAGAGCAGAATCGGAATCAGCGGATTGAATATCAAAAGAAATTTGTCGTATACCTGATTCATTTTTTACAATAAGCATAAATCTTCTTATCGTTCCTAACTGTGAGTCAGTTGAAGCAGAGTTTTCTTTAAATATAACCTCAGCGTTTTGATAATCAAAACCATCAGTGATTGCATTTTGTAAGATTGCATTAACAAGTTCAGTTCTTGTGCCTTGGATTGAAGCATCATAACCAAATGAATATGCCTGAGAATAGGTAGCTGTAGTATTAGAAAGGGTTAAAGAATCTTTTAAATTATTTATGCCAACTGGGGTGTTAAAATCAACATTATAAACATATAGTGTAGCGTTATTATTATTTTCCAAAAGGAAGGTGAGCTTTGCATGTTGAACTTCGTTATTATCGTTTACTTCACCGAGATCCCATTGATAATTTGTTACGTAATCTTTATAGGTTGAGTACTTTTTGCCAAATGCATCTTTCAAAACACCTTCAAAGTGTGAGCCAAGATTTTCATTTACCACGTCTTGATAATCTGCAAGGATTTGATCCATAGTTAAATCTTGAACAGGTGGGTTAACTTC
>CADBOH010000122.1 GCA_902796285.1 uncultured Eubacteriales bacterium
TAGGTGGAATTGTAGGGGGACTTGCAATCACTGATATCCCTGATGCGCGCGTAAACAATGCCGAACTTACGTTAAATAATAGCTATTGTTGGGCAAATCTTGAAATTGATACTTATACTTCAGGCACTGATTCTGATGTGTGCGTAGGTGGATTACTTGGTGAATCTAATAAAAAGAATGTAAAAATGTCTTATTGTTATACTGCATCAACAATTAATGTTAAAGCATACGACTCTAGAGTATCTGGGAACTTTACGCAGGTAGATCTTGAAGATCAAAATAGTAAAGTTACCTATAAAACAACAACAACAAATAAAATAGAATACACGTATTACTTGGGTACAAGCGAAGTGGTATCTGCAAATATCATGAATAATTTTGTTAAATTCCAGACTAAATCGGGGACTGATCAAAATACGAATCTTACCATTAACAATTACGGAATAGCATCTTACTCATATTCAAATGGTGGCATAACCGCCGAAGCGCTCAACAATCTTTTTGCGGGTACATTTAAGCTGAAAATTGACAGTAGTGTAAAAACATTAAATTATGATTTTAAAAATGATAAGTATATGCTTGAAGGGAGCGAAGAGCCTAAGCCTTTTGAAAAGGATCCAAATAACTCAGATGTGTATAGGATGACAAATAAATATACAGAAAGTACTGGTGATTTTTATATTGATGATGTTGTTGGTATGAATAGAGTTTACTATGCTGTAGAAATCCAGAAGAAAGATGGAGTGGTTGTTAAACGTGTTGAATCAACTTTTAATCTAGAAAAAGGTGATGATGATAATAAAAGAAAACTTATTTCAAGTTCAGATACGAATAGACAATATATTGTTGAAGCGAGTGGTACAGGTGTGCCTCCTGAATTGAATGATGGGTGGAGTATAGATACGGGAACACTCATTCGCTATGATCAGATAAGAAAATCAAGTATGTTGCAAATTGTTAGATACAAGGATTTAAATGGAAATATATATGAACAAGATGTTGAAAGTGATAAATATGTTTTAAAAAGTGAGACGAGTCAATTCGAATTTGATAGTATTGTTGATTTGCTTGCCAAAGTTCAAACACTTAACCTCAAGGAAATCTGGAGTTTAAATAGTGGTGGGCTTACATATCTTGCATTTGAGAGGAATTTGACTTCATGGCTTGATATTATTTAAAAATTTGATTCCACAATAATCAACAAAAAAACCAAATAAAAGTTAATTGATTATAAAAAAAGAACATAAATTATTAAAAAAAAATAAAAATGTGTTGACAAATACATATGTGATTTGATATAATCAATATGATTAGTAATTGGCTGTGAGGGAATCTATACTTAAATAACTTAATAAAATGGGACGATTGTAGCACAAATGTGCTGCAATAGTCCTTTTTTGCTTTTAAAATTATTTTTAGTGATAGATTGCTTTTAGTCAAAAAAGGAAGGAGAAAGAAATGTCTGTTAACGTTAGAAAAGTAAAACAGGGAAAGACCGAAAGATACACATTTGGTCACGTAAATGAACTAATGAAAGTTCCACAACTTCTTGAAATTCAAAAGAAGTCATACAATGACTTTTTGACAAAAGGGATCAAGCGTGTTCTTGATGAATTTTTCCCATTGACCGACTATTCTGGCAAGGCCAAACTTTATATTACTGAAATTTTGCCTTTTGCTGAGCCAAAGTATGACATAAAAGAGTGCAAACGTCGTGGTGGTACATACTCAGCACCACTTAAAGTTAAGGCTCGTTTTGTAGTTGAAGAAACTGGACAAGCAGTTGAGCAAGAAGTATTTATGGGAGATGTTCCTATGATGACTGACCAAGGGTCATTTGTCTACAACGGAATTGAAAGAGTTGTTATCAACCAAATTGTTCGTGCTCCAAGTGTTTACATGTCTAGAGAAAAAGACAACAATGCAACTTTAAGAGCTCAAATGATCCCAGTTCACGGAACTTGGATTGAAATTGAACAAGGGGCATCAGAAAACTTAAAAATAGTTCTTGAAAGAAAGAATAAAATTAGTTTGGGTGTTTTCTTAAAATGTTTTGGTTTCACTAATGAAGAAATTATTAGACTTTTTGGTGAGAATAGATATATTAAAAATGTTGTCGAAAAAGAAACTCAGGTTACACAAGAAGAAGCCCTAATTGAATTTTCAAGAAAAACAAGACCTGCGGACGTTCCATCAGCAGAGAGTACAAGAAGTTATTTGAATGTTTCATTTTTTACAGATGCTTACTATAACTTGACCAAGGTTGGTAGATATAAATTCAACAAAAAGTTAGGACTTAAAGAAAGACTTCCTGGTCTTATCAACGCTGATGACATTATTGTTGATGGTGAACTTATTGTTAAAGCCGGTGAAGAATTTAATGCTGAGAGTGCAAAGAGAGTTCAAAACCTTGGAGTAAATGAAGTTTGGATTCAATTTAACGGAAAGAGACACTTGATGAGAGGTAATAACAGAGTTACACTTTCAGAGGTCTTCCCATGTAATGCCGAAGAATTAGGAATCTTTGAGGATGTTTATTATCCTGTATTGAAACAAATTTTGGCTGAAAACAAAACAAAAGAAAAACGCATTCAAGCAATCAAAGATAATGCGAAAGATCTTATCATTACAACACTCACAATGGATGACATCCTTGCAACAATTTCTGTATATCTTGATGTTCTTGAAGGATTTGCTGGTACTGATAAAATCGAGCACCTTTCAAATAAGAGAGTTGCAACCGTTGGAGAACTTGCTTGCAACGCATTTAGAAGTGGAGTAACAAAACTTTCCGTAAATATTAAAGAAACATTACAAGGAAGAGAATTTGTTGAGGTTACTCCATCACAAATTATGAATCCAAAGGCCGTGAATAAAGCATTAAGAGATTTCTTTGCTCAATCACAACTTTCACAAATTATGGATCAAAAGAATCCTCTTTCAGGAATTACACAAAAACGTCGTATTTCCGCTATTGGACCTGGAGGTATCAAAAAGGAGAGGGCAGATCCTGAAATCCGCGATATTCACTTCACTCATTATGGAAGAATTTGTCCTGTTGAGACACCTGAAGGTCAATCAATTGGTCTTATAAACACTCTTGCGGCTTACACAAGAGTAAATGATTATGGTTTCCTTGAAACTCCATATAGAGTTGTTAATAAGGAAACAGGTGTTGTAACAAAAGACATCGTTTACAAAATGGCTGATGTTGAAAATGAAAGTTATATAGCACAGGCTATTGAACCACTTGATGATGAAGGACATTTTATTAATAAGCGTATTCTTTGTAGACATGGTGCTGGTATTGAAGAAGTTCCAGCAAACAAAGTTGATTACATGGATGTTTCACCACGTCAGATGATTTCAGTTGCTACAAGCTTGATTCCATTTGTTAATGGAAACGAGGCAAACCGTGCATTGATGGGTGCAAACATGCAACGTCAGGCCGTGCCTGTTCTTAGACCTGAAGCTCCAATTGTTGGTACAGGAATGGAAGCTGTTGCTGCTCATGATAGTGGAACAGTTATTCTTGCAAAACGTGCTGGAAAAGTTTCGTATGTTTCAGCAGACGAAATTAGAGTTAAAACAGAAAAGGGTGATGAAGATATTTACACTCTTACAAAATTTGCCAAGGCTAACGATGACGTATGCTTTAACCAAAGACCTTGTGTAGTAAAAGGAGAAAAGGTTGAAGAAGGTGACGTTTTAACTGATGGATATTCAACAGACCATGGTGAATTGGCCGTTGGTAAAAATGTTCTTATTGGTTATATGAACTGGGAAGGACAAAACTACGAAGACGCTATCTTAATTAATGAAAGATTAGTAAAAGAAGATGTTTATACATCAATCACACTTTACGATCATGAAATCAAGTGTAGAACAACAAAACTTGGTGATGAAGTTATAACAAGAGATATACCAAACCTTGGTGAAGATGCACTTAAAGATCTTGATGAAAACGGTATTATTAGAATTGGTGCTGAGGTTCATCCAAATGACATCTTAGTTGGTAAGGTTACACCAAAAGGTGAAACTGATCTTACTCCAGAAGAGAGATTGTTAAGAGCTATCTTTGGTGATAAGGCTAGAGATGTTAGGGATACATCACTCCGTGTTCAACATGGTAAAGGCGGTGTTGTTGTTGATGTTCAAGTTTTCTCAAAGAAGAACAAAGATGACCTTGAACCAGGTGTAACAATGATGGTTAGAGTTACCGTTGCTCAAAAGAGAAAGTTGTCTGTCGGTGATAAGATGGCAGGAAGATATGGTAACAAAGGTGTTGTTTCAATCGTTCTTCCAGAAGCAGATATGCCTTATATGGCAAATGGACAACCACTTGATATCATTTTAAGCCCACTTGGTATCCCATCTCGTATGAATATTGGTCAGGTTAAGGAAGTTCACTTAGGTCTTGTAGCTCAAATGCTTGGCTGGAAAGTTGCTACTCCTGCATTTGATGGAGCAACCACTGAGGAAATTAGAGAACTTCTTGTTGAAAACAACTTTAGACCAGATGGTAAAGTTCAATTATATGATGGTAGAACTGGTGAACCATTTGACACACTTTCAACTGTGGGTTACAAGTATATGTTAAAACTTGAACATATGGTTGACTCAAAAATTCACGCACGTTCTATTGGACCATATGCTCTTATTACCCAACAACCACTTGGTGGTAAATCATTATTTGGTGGTCAGAGATTTGGTGAAATGGAAGTTTGGGCTCTTGAAGCTTATGGTGCTAGCCATATCTTGCAAGAGATGCTTACGGTTAAGTCGGATGACCTTAATGGTAGACTTAAAACATATGAATCAATTATAAAAGGACTTCCAATTGCAGAACCTGGAATTCCTGAATCATTTAAAGTTCTTGTAAAAGAATTGCAGGCGCTTGGACTTGATGTTAAAATCTTGACAGAAGGTAATAAAGAGATTTCCCTCACAGAACTCAGCCAAGATGAACAAGATCAAACATCAACAATTGCACAAGATACCGAAAAAGATTTGGAAGAAGGAATTTTTGATTTTGACGCGCCAAATGGTGAAGAACTTCCTACGGAAGATGCAAATACTGAACTTAATGATGTATTTGAAGAAAGCACAAAAAATGATAATCTTGAATCACTCGATCTCTTCGATGATTTTGGAGATTTTGACGAATAAAAAGGGGATTTGATATGTTTGAATTAAACAACTTTGATAGTATTCAAATAGGTATTGCCTCACCAGAAAAGATCAGAGAATGGTCTCATGGTGAGGTGACAAAACCTGAAACTATCAATTATAGAACTCAAAAACCAGAAAGAGATGGTCTTTTCTGCGAAAAGATATTTGGACCTAGAAAAGACTGGGAATGTCAATGCGGCCGTTATAAGAGAATTCGTTATAAGGGTGTCGTTTGTGATAAGTGTGGTGTTGAGGTTACAAGAGCAAAAGTTCGTCGTGAAAGAATGGGACATATTGAACTTGCAGCCCCTTGTACACATATTTGGTTTTTTAGAAATATACCTTCAAAGATAGGAACTCTTTTAGAGCTTACACCAAAGGTTCTCGAACAAATAGTATACTATGTTTGTTATGTTGTTCTTGATCCAAAAAAGACTGATTTAGCATATAAACA
>CADBOH010000123.1 GCA_902796285.1 uncultured Eubacteriales bacterium
CAAATTCCTTAATGGCGTCAGTATATTTGTTCATTGCAAGTTTCATTTTTGCTATTGAATAATGGATACTGTCTATTTGTTCTCTTGAGTCTTTGTAATCTATACAAGAAGAGAATATTTCTATTGCTTTTGCTGAATCATTATCTTTTGTGTAAAGTCCTTTTTGATAGGTGGTTTCCAGTATTTCGGCTTGACTATCTTTGTAACCATTGCACTTTTTAAAAATTTCTATCGCTTTGTCAAAATTGTTGTGTTCACGTTCTTTTTTTGCGGAAGCAAGCAAGTTTTCAAGGACAGAAAACTCATAGGTTTTCAGTTCGTTGAGGTAGTCGCCTTTTGCATATTTGAGTGCCTTTTTAAATTCCGGATAATCGTTAAGGTCATTAGGGGACAAAATCAAATCTTCATTTGTGTTAAAGTTAAGTTTTATCAACAACCTGAGTATGTATATTTTTGCCAGTTCCGGCACATTGAGTTCAACTTCATCAATGATTTTTTGTGCCTTTGTGTAGTTGTCTTTCTGTACATAAATTTCTGCCATATCAAGATAAAGATTGTTTGCAAATTCTCCATATCTGTCATTATTCAGTGCAATTTCAATTGTTTTTGTCGCCTTGTCGTATTCGCCGGCAGACAGAAATGTACGGACATTTTTTTCAACTTTTTCATTTACCGACAATATTTTTGTTACGGTCGGAGTCGGCTGTTCTTTTGGAATTTTTCTTGTTGAATTTCGTATTGTAATCAGTCTTTCAACCAATTCTTCATACTTGTATGTTCTCTCTAGTCCTGCAAAAAATCTGTTTGAACGTATTTCGCCGGCATAATTTTCGCCGTTGTAGTCCTCAATGATAAACTCAACACGTGGTTTTTTGTAAATTAGCGGTACTTTTTTGTAGTCGATATGCAAAAATTCAGGTGGAAAGTTCTTGACATCATTAGATGTTACATATTCCATTTCTACGCTAAGGGCATCGCAATTTATGTTTCTTGAGTTTGTACTTGACACAAACAAAAATGTCTGGCAGTTGTCTATTGCTTTGCTTAAATCGGTTTCGTAGTTTTCTATCGCACCGCTTCCGTGCTGGAGGTTACGAAAGGCGACAAAGCACCTGAAACCCTGATTTTCAAGGTAGTTCACAAGGTCAATTACTTTTTGTTGGTCTTTGCTGGAATATGCGACAAAAATATCTCTTGAAAGACTTACATCAAAAAATCCCGAATCTATATTTTTCATTATCGTAACAAATTGAGAGTAATAATTTTGCCACTCTTCACTTGTTCTAAGGTATATCTTGTCTATAATATCTGCAAAAATTGTCGGTATGTTTTTCTTAAAGAGATATGGCGATTTAAGCAAAAATTCTATTATTAGTTTTGTCTGTGAATAATGTATATTTTGCCAGTCGGTTGAAAGCATAAAATCTGACAGTGCCGAAAGGTTTTCCGAGCAGGCAAGACTGAAAAAGTTGCCAAAAATATCGTCGGCATAGTAACTCTTTAGTTTGTCGGCGTATTTTTTTATTTCTTCGCTGGAAAGATATTCTTTGTTTAATTCAATAAACAAATTTCTTCTTGTATTCTGTATTTCCTGTTGCTCTTTTTCATCAATGGCGAGTTTTAGGGCGTGTTTTGCCTCGTCAATTGTCAAATCGTCATCTTTAAAAACGCTTTTGCAATATGTACAGTGATACAAATTATCCTTGTACTCGAGTTCTCCGCCACAAACCTTACATTTAATAAGTTTCATAAAATTTCCTTTTGCTATGGAATATATATATATTATACAACAAACATATTAACAAAATCAACTAAATTTTGTATAAAACTAAAAAAGTATTTATAATCCTTTAGTTACAATTTTTTAACCACTCACCCAATATACAATTCCACGTGTTATCCCCAAATCTCCTTTTTTATGTCCATTTTTCATCATTTTTGCATATTTTTACCATTTTTCTGATTGTTTTTTAATTACCTTAAAATTATTTTTTAACTTAAAAAATTACACAAAATAAAAAAGACACGCAAATTGAAGTGAACCCCAAAGGGGTCACTTCAAATCAGCGTGCCTTTTTTGATTATGATATTTTAGTTTTTGTTAAGGAATTCAACAACATCGTTGCTTGAATTATTTTGTTTGTTTTCTATATTAGTTGTCAAATAAATTTATTTTGCAAAATCGGTCAAAATCAAAAAAACGCATTGACAAATTTTATTATACAAGGTATAATACAATAAAAGTTAAAACAAACTAAAAGGAGGAATTATGAAAGACATTCAGATTATCAGACATTCACTTTCACACATTATGGCTTATGCGGTAAAAGAATTGTACCCAAATGTTAAATTTGCAATAGGCCCGGCAGTTGATAATGGCTTTTATTATGACTTTGATATAGATGAACATTTTGGAGCAGATGACCTTAAAAAAATCCAAAAGAAAATGGAAAAACTCATCAGCAATAATATTCCATTTGAAAGAAAAGAAGTATCAAAGGCAGAAGCAAAAGAGATATTTAAAGACCAGCCATACAAACTTGAACTTATTGATGATATAGAGGGTGATATAGCAACCATATACACAGTTGGCAATTTTGTTGACCTTTGCAAAGGACCTCATATAGATAGCACAAAAGAACTTATGAACGTAGGTTATACTCTTGTTAAATCATGCGGTGCATACTGGAGAGGCAGTGAAAAAAATAAAATGCTCAACAGAATTTATGCTTACGCATTTGCAACCAAAGATGAACTTAAAGATTACATTGCAAAACAGGAAGATGCTATAAAAAGAGATCACAACAAACTTGGCAGAGAACTGGAGATTTTCTCAACAACTGATTATATCGGTCAGGGACTTCCTTGTCTTTTACCAAGGGGAACAAAACTGTTTAAAATATTAAACAGATTTGTAGAAGACGAAGAAGAAGAAAGGGGATACCTTCAGACAAGAACTCCACTTATGGCAAAAAGTGACCTTTACAAAATTTCAGGTCACTGGTACCATTACAGAGAAAACATGTTTATTTTGGGTGATCCTGAAAAGGACAAAGATGTGCTTGCACTCAGACCAATGACTTGCCCATTCCAATTCCAGGCATTTTTAAATAAACCAAGAAGTTACAGGGATTTGCCTATGCGTCTTAACGAAACTTCAACACTTTTCAGAAATGAAGACAGTGGCGAAATGCACGGACTTATAAGGGTACGTCAGTTCACAATATCAGAAGGTCACCTTATGGTAAGTCCAGAGCAACTTGAAGAAGAAGTTAAGGGTTGCTTAAACCTTGCCGTTTATATGCTTAAAACCGTTGGACTTGATGGTGATGTGTCATATCGTTTTTCAAAGTGGGATCCAAACAACAAAGAAAAATATATGGGTGGTGCAGAAGAATGGGAAAGGGTACAAGATGCAATGCGTGTTATCTTAAATGACCTTGGACTTAACTATGTAGAAGCCGATGGCGAAGCAGCATTCTATGGACCAAAACTTGATATTCAGGTTAAAAATGTTTTTGGTAAAGAAGATACTCTTATTACCATTCAGATTGACTTTCAACTTGCATCAAAATTTGGTATGGAATATACCGACAGGGATGGTCAAAAGAAAAATCCATACATCATTCACAGAACATCAATCGGTTGTTATGAAAGGACAATAGCACTTTTAATAGAAAAATATGCAGGTGCATTTCCACTATGGATGTTCCCAGAACAAATTGCCATTGTACCTGTAAGTGAAAATAACTATGATTATGCGAAAGAAGTTCAGAAAAAACTTAAATCTTACGGACTCAGGGCAGAAATTGACCTTTCCGA
>CADBOH010000124.1 GCA_902796285.1 uncultured Eubacteriales bacterium
AATGGCTGGAAGTCAACTAAGGGAGAAGTTTTAAATGTTGACCTATGGAAAAGATTGGTTGCACAAACTGAAAAGCACGAAATTATTTGGCATAAAGTAAAAGGCCATGCAGACAACGAAAACAACAACAGGTGTGATGCAATCGCAAGAGGTGAGATTGATAAACTAAGAAAAAATGCAGAGTGACATCTGCATTTTTTAGTCAATATTAATTAATTTTTCATAAATAAGTTCGTAAATGCTTGGAGCGTTTGTTTTCCATTTGTGTATTGCTTCATTTGCTGCTTGACGGGAAGGAGCTTTGATGTTTAAAGAAAACATTGGAGTAGTTATGAGTGGCTCATAAATTTTTAATTCAACATTATATGATCCATCCTCATTTTTAGAGTAGGTTGCACTATATTCCTGAGAAGACTTAACTGTTAACCTGTTTGCTTGAAGGAAACTTGATATTTCTTCTCTCTTTGATAGTGGGATCCTTCTATAAAGGTGTGACAAACACTCTCTACCTTCATATGTCAATGCAAATAATTCTTTGCCTTCTTGCTCGTCACCAATAGTGTATAAAAGTTTGCTATCAACTAAATCGTGGATGATAGCTTTGCAATCCATATAGTTTTTAATCCAAATGTTTTTTACTGAACAAATATCTAAGATAGAGTCTTCTGTAAGAGGTATTTCCATTTTATCAATTACAAACAACATGGTTAACTTATCAGAAACAATTTGTTCTTTATCTGTGAGTATTTTTTCCATACAATATATTATAACAAGTTTTTTTAAAAAATCAATTTTTTGTTTACATTTTTTAATTAATATGCTAAAATCATGCTAAGTGAGGTTTAAATGGAAACTGATAACAAAGAAACATTTATCGCTGCATGTGATGATTTAATAACTTGTAAATATCTTGTTGCGGAATATAAAATTCAAAAATTATTACAAGAACTTGCTAAATGTGAAGATGCTTGTAATCTAATTGGTGATTGCCTTGAAGAATACAACAGAGAAAGAGAATTTTCAAAAACATTTGTGAAAAATACATATGGTGATTTTGTGTGCGTTATGCCTGAGGAAGAATATAAAATTATAGCATGCGTTTTTTGCACACTAGTTGATATTGATAACAAAAAAATAGATTTCACTGATTTTATTAAGCGATTCTTTGGAGCAGATGAAAATCCTTTTGATGCTTTTGTTTCAACAATGATAATTCCATTTAGAAATCTTATGGCTGAAGCATTTGGATATCCTAAGATTAATTTGACTGGTGAAGAGGAAATTCCAGAAGAACAAGAAGCAGATGTGGAAAAGAAAGAAGATACGGGAGTAGAGGATGACAAATTTGTTTCTGTTCAAAAACTTGCTGTTCAAATTTTAAGTGAACTTCAGTTTACAAGACAGGATGCAGATGTAGTTGATGTTGAGCAGATTTGCAAGGCTCTTGTAAAAACAACAGAACTAAAAGATGAAGATGTTACTGCTGCTCTTGCAAAATCATTAAGATTTTATAGAGTTAAGTTAGTTAAGCTTTTAATGAAAGAAATTTATGACATGTTTGAATAAAATTAACCATGAAATTAGCTCGGCAAATGGCCGAGCTTTTATAACATTATTAAACAAAGTAATGCACAGATTAATGAGGCAAGTATAGCGTGTGTAAGTTTTTGTAAAATAAAAAGCTTCGTTGGCATTTTTAGTTTGGTTAACATTGTAAGAGACTGCAAAATTGTTGATATTCCTCCAAAGCTGATAAGAAAGGTGCAAATTAATGGCTGCCAAATCCCTTTAATTATGGTTGATACATCAAGGCATCCTTTGGTTATTTCAATCACTCCTTCTGCTATTGGCAGCAGCGGCTCTGGGAGAATATTAAAGATTGGCTGAAAACTTGCTATTACAACAAAAAATATTGAAATTATAACACCAATAGAAAGCACACTTGTTAAACTATCATAAACTATGTCAGCAAGGTCAGTTTTGGTATCAGCAATAAAGCTTTCAGTCTGTTTGTCATTTTTGGCTTTTAAATTTCTATATAATAGTCCATTTAAAAGTGCTCCTATGATGTGTGAAATAAAAATTAAATATCCATAAATTTGATTTTTAAGCATTCCAATTCCAACCGCACCAATTATAAACATTGGACCAGAAGTTGAGCAAAAACTCAACATTTTAAATGCATCAGATTTTGAGATTTGACCACTTTGATATAAGTCTGCAGTTAATTTTGCACCTAGTGGATATCCAGAAATTGCACTCATCAAAAAAACATAAGATGAAATTGGAGGTGTTTTAAATAAGGTTTTGCAAGGCTTTTGAAATGGTGATGATAGTTTGTGTGTTACACCGGTTATTGATAAAATTTTTGTAAAAAAAACGAACGGCAAAATACATGGGAGAACGTTAAAAGCCCAAACGCTAATGCCATCTAGAGTTTTTTGTATATATAGTTGTGGAAAAATTATCATGCTTAATAATATATAAACAACCAAAATCGACATCAAAACGTTGTGTTTTTTCATAATTATGCTCCAAAGATTTGACAATAATATCTTAATCTAATATAATAAAAAATGTATTTAAATAGATACAAAACAGACAAGCTTATATTACAATTTATTCTGTTTAACCAATTTTTAGAAGGGGTAAAATTAGTGAAAGAAAAAAAAATATTCAAACAAGCCAAACTGTTGCAAAAAAGTATTGTTTTTCCAGAAGCAAGTTTTAGTGACAGAACAATCGAGGCAGTAAAATATATTCAAAAAAAATCTATAGCCAAGCCTATACTTATAGGAGATGAAAGTGCGCTAATATTAAGAGATAAAACCTTGGCAGATTTTCAAATTATCAGTCCAAAAACTTTTCAGGCAAAGGATGAGTTAGTAAAACATCTTTATCAAAAGCGCAAAGAGAAAGGCTTAACGCTTCAAGAAGCTGAAGAGCTAGTGCAAGATCCATATTATTTTGCGACATTGCTTGTTGAAATGGGCTATGCGGATGGAATGGTTGCCGGTGCGGAAGAAACAACCGCAAGAACCATTAGACCAGCTTTTCAAATAATTAAAGCACGCAAAAAAAACGGGATTATTTCATCAAGTTTTCTTGTATACGGAGAGAATAAATTTTTAAATGATAGGGCAATTTTGCTGGCGGATTGTGCAATTAATAAGCACCCAAACGAAGATGAGCTTTTTCAAATAGCATGTCAAAGCGTTGAAACGTATTTAAGCTTGGGCCTCAAAGATCCAAAAGTTGCATTTCTTTCATTTTCAACTAATGGCTCCGCCGATGATGAAACTGTTAGGATTGTGAAAGCAGCCGCTGAAAAATTTAGAAAAAAAGGCTACGTGTGTGATGGGGACATTCAATTTGATGCTGCTATAAATGAAAATGTGGCAAAAATAAAGTGCCCACAAAGTCCACTTAAAGGGGATGCAAACATCTTGATTTTCCCTGATTTAAATAGTGGGAATATATGTTATAAAGCGATTGAGTATATTGGTGGTTTAAATGCTGTTGGGCCAATTTTGCAAGGGCTTAATAAGCCTGTTAACGACTTATCTAGGGGTTGCAGCGTCGAAGATATTGTACTTTTAACAGCAATTACTGTTTTGCAAACAATTAAGGAGGAAAAATAATGAAAATATTAGTTATAAATGCAGGGAGCTCATCTTTAAAATATCAACTTCTTGACATGAAAGATGAAAAGGTTATAGCAAAAGGAAATTGTGAGAGAATCGGGATTGACGGTCACTTCACATACAAAGCAAATGGAAAGGTTTTTGAAACTGATATTCCATTCCCAACACATGACGAAGCGTTGAGAACTGTTTTAAAATATCTTGCTGATAAAGAAATGGGAGTTATTTCATCTGTTGATGAAATTGACGCTGTTGGCCATAGAGTTCTCCATGGTGGTGAAGTTTTCACAGAGTCTGTCAAAGTTGACGACAAGGTGCTTGAAGAACTTGATAAATTAGTTCCGCTTGGGCCACTTCATATGCCTGCAAATATTGGTGGAATTAGAACTTGCATGAAAATTATGCCAAATGTAACACATGTTGCAATTTTTGATACCGAATTTCATGCTACTATGCCTGCATATTCTTATAGATATGCTATCCCAAAAAATGCATATACAGATTGGAAAATAAGAAAATATGGCTTCCATGGAACTAGTCACAAATATATTACAAGCGTGCTTACTAAACTTGTTGGTAAAAATAAAAAGTTTATTATTTGCCATATTGGAAATGGAGCATCAGTATCTGCTGTTAAAGACGGCAAGTGTATAAATACATCAATGGGGCTTACTCCGCTTGAAGGTTTAGTAATGGGAACAAGATCTGGTGATATTGATCCGTCTGCTTTGCAAGTTATCATGAAAAACACAGGCAAGAATATTGACCAAGCGATAAACTATCTTAATAAGGAGAGTGGACTTTTGGGTGTTAGCGGAATTTCTGCAGATATAAGAGACGTTCAAAAGGCAGTTGCCGAAGGCAATGAAGATGCAAAACTTGCGGTAGATATGTTCTGTCACAGAGTTAAAATGTATATTGGCGAATATGTAGCAGATCTTAATGGTGTTGATGCAATTGCATTTTCAGCGGGAACAGGGGAAAATAGACCTGAAATAAGAGAACAAATTCTTGAGAACCTAGATTGGCTTGGAATCGAACTTGATAAGAAAAAGAACAATAATTTTGTAAGGGGAGAAATTTTTGATATTACAGGCAAAAAATCTAGATGTAAAGTTTACATTATCCCAACTGATGAAGAGCTTATGATGGCAAGAGATACAAAAGCTATCGTTGAAAGAAATAAAAAATAATAAAAACAATTAATAAAAACACTTGACAAAATATAATCAAATAATTATAATTGATTAGCAAGATGTAATTTTAAGGAGGAAGAAATGGCAGTACCAAAACATAAGGTTTCAAAAGCAAGAAGAAATACAAGACACTCAGCAAACTCAGTTGCAGTTATGCCAACTCTTGTTGAATGCCCAAAATGTCATGAACTCAAAAAACCACACACTGTATGCAAGAAGTGTGGAACCTATAAGGGCGAAGTTGTTATTGAAAATAAAGAAAACAAAAAATAGTATCATAATCAAAAGTCTTCACTGTAAAGTGAAGGCTTTTTTGTTATATAATAAACTTGAATAATGCTATATATTGTGCCTAGTATAACATCCAAAATACAATATATACAAAACTAAATTCAATTTGTTTTTTCAAAATAAAATTGTTGCAAATATTTTTGTTTTTTGCTATTATATTTTTGTTATAATGTAAATTATATTTGGAGTTATTATGAAGATTGTTATTGATGCGTTTGGTGGAGATAACGCACCTATTGAAATTGTTGAGGGCGCATTATTAGGATTAAAAAAGCATAAAGGTCTTAAAGTTGTGTTGTGCGGAGACGAAAACAAAATTAAAGAGATATTAAATGGACGGGAAGAAAGGGTTGAAATTGTA
The DNA here is from genome assembly GCA_902796285.1 of uncultured Eubacteriales bacterium. Taxonomy (GTDB): domain Bacteria; phylum Bacillota; class Clostridia; order Christensenellales; family UBA1242; genus Caccovivens. Next base: position 5,493 of record CADBOH010000124.1, read on the forward strand.
AATGCAACCGAGGTTATTGTGAATACTGATCATCCTACAGAGGCAATTAGAAAAAAGAAAGACTCTTCACTTGTGCGTGCATTTGATGTTTTAAAGGAAAATGATGATGTAATTGGACTTGTTAGTGCTGGGAGTACTGGTGCAGTGCTTGCAGGAGCAATAATGAAGATTGGGAGAATAAGAGGAATTTCAAGGCCTGCACTTGCTCCAATTTTGCCAACCAAAAAGGATAGTGATGTCATGATTGTTGATAGTGGGGCAAATGTAGATTGTAAGCCGGTTAACCTTGTTCATTTTGCACTCATGGGATCTGCTTATTACTCAATTATTTACAACAAAGAAAATCCAAGAGTTGCTTTATTAAATAATGGTGCTGAGGAGGGTAAAGGTAATGAACTTGTTAAAGAAACCTACCCACTTCTTCAACAAGCGCCAGTTAATTTTATCGGCAACAGGGAAGGAATTGATTTTATGTCCGGTGAAGTTGATGTTATGGTAGCAGATGGATTTGCTGGAAACGCGCTATTAAAAGGTACAGAAGGGTGTGCGGTTGCTATTCTTTCGATTTTAAAGCATGGAATAAAGTCTAGTTTTTGGAGTAAAATTGGCTATCTGTTTATGAGAAAGACATTTAAAAAACTCAAAAACAGAATTGATATTTTAGGCAAGCATGGTGGTTCTCCTTTATTGGGATGTAAAAAGCTTGTTGTTAAAAACCATGGATCATGTAAGCGACAAAATATTGCATCTTCAATTGACCAAACAATTATGCTTTATGAAAATAAATTAAATGAAAGAATTGAAGAGGCTCTTGCAAAAATAAACCTTGAAAGTGAGTAAAAAGTGAAAAAGATAAATTATAATTTCAAAAATGAGCAATTGCTTAGTTTAGCGTTAACACATTCATCACGTTCGGAAGATAATTATGAAAGACTGGAATTTCTTGGTGATAGTATCCTTGATTTCTTAGTTGCAGAGTATTTTTATAATGTTTGTGATGATAAAGAAGGAAAGTTGACAGTACTAAGAAGTCATTATGTTTCTGAAAACTATTTGTCAAAAGTATTTGATAAAATTGGGCTTAAAAATGATGTTAAACTTGGAAAGAGTTATAAGGGTGAAATATCAAAAGCAATAAAAGGCGATGTAATTGAGTCTATAATTGCTGCAATTTATTTGGATGGTGGCATTGAACAAGCAAAAAAATTTATCGAAGATAATTTTGACCTTAAAAATTACAAAAGTATAATTGATGATAACTATAAATCAAAACTTCAAGAGCTTATTCAAAGCAATTTTAAGTGCAAGATGTCTTATATTTCAAAACCAAGCGAAGATGGGTTTGTATCTGTTTTCTGTATGGATGAAGATGAGATTTCTACTGGAAGAGGAAAGAGTAAAATTGAAGCAGAGCAAGAAGCAGCTAAAAAGGCAATTGCAAAGCTTTTCTTGATTGACTAACGCAAAACGAGGGGAAAATGATATTTAAAAAGATAGAAATGGTTGGCTTTAAGTCTTTTGCCGACAGAACTGTGATTGAATTTAACGATAACTTTACTGCAATTGTTGGTCCAAATGGATGCGGCAAGAGTAATGTTTCTGATGCTATTAGATGGGTTTTGGGAGAACAAAGCCCAAAGTCTTTGCGTGGCGACAGCATGCAAGACGTTATATTTAATGGAACTGAAAAAAGAAAAAGCCTATCATACTGTGAAGTTACTTTAACTTTTGATAATACGAATAGATTTTTTGATTTTGATTATGATGAACTTGCTATCACAAGAAAGCTATATCGTTCTGGTGAGAGTGAATATTTAATCAATAGAAATACTTGCCATTTGCGCGACATTACAAACCTACTTTATAACAGTGGACTTGGTAAAAATGGGTATTCTGTTATTGGACAGGGCAAAGTGACTGAAATGGTTGATGCAAAACCTGAAAATAGAAGAGCAATGTTTGAAGATGCGGCAGGAATTAGCAAATATAAAAATGATAAACGCGAGGCTGAAAGAAAACTAGAGCGTACAAACGATAACTTAACAAGAGTTAAGGATATTTTGAGTGAAATTGAAAGACAAATGGGCCCACTTAAAAAGCAGGCCGAAAATGCAAAAAAATATTTAGAGTATAAGGCAAAACTTAAGGATTTGGAGGTTAACGCTTATATTTATCAATATGAAAATGCAAATCAGTTTAAGTCACAAATAAATTTAAAACTTGATGCATTAAATAAGCAAATTGCTATTAGACAGGGTGATTTAGAAGAAAAAAATGCCCAGTATGATAAAGCAATGTTTGATTTATCAAATTATGACAAAATTTTGGCAGAATTAAATGATAAAATCTTAGAGCTAACAGTTTCACTTGAAAAGCAGGAAGGGGAAACAAAACTTGCAAGAGAAAGAGTTAACTTTACTTTAAAGGAAAATGACAGACTAAATGTTGATGTTTCAAATGCTGAAAAAGCTGTTGAAATTGGCAACGAGGAAAAGTTAAAGAGAAAAGATGAACTTGAAAAGCTTACATCCAACCTTGAAGCGCTAGAAAAGTCATTTGAAGAACTTTCTGAAAATTACTTAAAGGTTGCAAACGATCTCGCATTAAACGAAAATGAGGCTGGAGAAGGACAACAAAAAATTATTGAAACACTTGGATCTTTAAGTGACATAAAGAGCTCTGTTTCTCGTTTGACAGCTGAAAAAGAGATATTAAAAGAAAACCTTAAAAATTTAAAAGAAGATGAGAAAAATCTTTTAATAAAAAAAGAAGAGAATGAAAAACAATATATGTCGACAAAAGATAGCGTTGAAACAAAGGAAAAAGAAGTGCTATCGATAAAAGAAAAACTCGAAGATATTGTTTCAAAGCAGTATTTACAAGAACAAAAATTAAGACAATTAGAAAACGAAAAAGCCAATACATTAACCCAAATTAAAGTTTATGAGAACAGAAAAAAATTATTAACTGATCTTCAAAATGAATATGAGGGATATACATATTCAGTTAAAAAACTTTTAAAAGAAAGCGAAAAGAATCCATCAATCAAGAAGCATATTGTTGGTGTAATTGCTTCACTTATCAAGGTTCCGCAGAAATTTGAAACAGCGATAGAGGTTGCACTGGGTGGTGCACTACAAAACATTGTAACATATGATGAAAATGGTGCGAAGGAACTAATTAACTTTTTAAAATCCAATTCTTATGGAAGAGCAACATTTTTGCCAATCTCGTCAATGAAGAGGAGAGATATAGACAATCCATTTAGTAACAAAAAGGGTTGCTATGGTGTTGCAAGTTCTCTTGTTGAATATGACAACAAAATTGATAACGTTGTTAGTAACTTGCTTGGTGCAACAATAGTTGTTGAGAATATGGATGTTGCTATCGAATTGTCAAAATCTAGTGGGTATTCACATAGAATAGTCACTATAGATGGGGATATTGTTAGCCCACAAGGTTCGCTCACTGGTGGTAGCAAAAAGTCTGAATCATCAAATTTAATAGGCAGAGAAAGAGAAATCGACACTCTTGGTGATGATATTGTTAAGTTGCAAATTAGAAACGAAGCAATTGAAAAAGAGATCAATCAACTTTCATTATCTGTTGAAGGGCTCAAACAATCTTTTAAGCAAATTTCTCAAGATAAAAATGATATTGATGTTATACTTGCCTCTGAAAGAGAAAGACTTAATAAGTATGAGTCAAATCTTATTGAAACAACTGATAATTTAAAGGTCGTTGAAATGGAAGAGGGCACTGTTAATAGAAAATTAGCCCTTATTGAAGAGGAGCTATCTCGATCAGAAAAAATCGAAAGCGCATTATCTGGGAATAGGGTTGATGCAGATGAACTCATTAAAGAAAAGAAAGAAAAATTTGAAAAACTAAGAGTTCTGCGTGATGAGATTAACAACAATATTTCTGCCGTGAAAGTAGAGATGGCCCAAACTAGAACAAAAATATCATCAATTCAGGCTGACGTTCAAAGAATTGATAATGAAATTGGTAGACAAACGATAATTATCACCAATATAGGCGAACAAATTGAAAAGAACAATGAATTTATTGAATCTTGTGAGTCTATGATTAAACAAAAACTCGCGTCAGCTCCTTCGTCTGCAAAGAAACAGGAACTTGAAAACTATGTTCAAAAGAGACAGAATGTTGAACAAGATAAGTTAGCACTGTCAGAAAATATTAGGCAACTTGATGCAAGTAAGGAAAGTTTGCTTAATGAGCTGTCATCTCTTAGAGACAAAAAATATCGTGAGGAAATGAATCTCTCTAAGGTTGACACTGAGCTTGAGCAGATGCAAGAACGTATTTATGAGGAATACTCACTTTCTTATAGCACTTGCCTTGAGCTTAGAAGACCGGATTTTGATATATCTGTTGCGATGCCTGAAATTGGAAAACTTAAAAAAGATATTAATGCTCTTGGATATGTCAATGTTAATGCAATTGAAGACTGCAAAGCACTTTTAGAGCGTTATGATGACTTAAATGGCCAAGCACAAGATCTTGAAAAGGCACAAGATGATCTTAATAAAATCATCAAAGATTTGTCTTCAATTATGATTGAAAAATTCAACAACGAATTAAGTAGAATTAATGAAAGTTTTAAGCTTACGTTTAAGGAATTGTTTGGTGGTAGAACAGCAAAACTTGCCTTATCAGATGAAAACGATCCACTTGAATCAGGTGTAGAAATTTTTGCACAACCACCAGGAAAGAAAATACAAAATATGACCTTGCTTTCTGGTGGGGAAAAATCATTAACTGCCATGGCTGTTATATTTGCGATTCTTAGAATTAAGCCACTTCCTTTCTGCTTATTTGATGAGGTTGAGGCTGCGCTTGACGATTCAAACGTTGAGATTGTTGATAAATATTTGAAAAAACTTTCTGGTGATACTCAATTTATATTGATTACTCACAAAAAACCAACAATGGAGTATGCAAATGCTTTATTTGGGGTAACAATGGAAGAGAAAGGAATTTCTAAAATCGTTTCTGTTCTTCTTTCAGATGCAATTAAACATGCTCAGGAGGGTTAATAATGGGCTTATTTAAAAAAATTGGTAACGCATTAAGAAAAACAAGAGAAGCTATTGCAAGAAAAATTGATGCTATGCTTAGTCATGGCGAACTTGATGACGATTTTTATGACGATTTAACAGACGTGTTGATTTCCTGTGATATCGGTGTAAGAACTAGTATGGAAATCGTTGATTCGCTTAGAATTAGAGCACGTAAAAATAAACTTAGAAATGGTGATGATGTTCGTCTTGAACTTAAAAAGATTTTAAAAGAAGAGTTTGAAGGTGCCGACCCTATTGATTTTGATTATCCAGCAATTATTACTATTATCGGCGTAAATGGTGTGGGCAAAACCACTACAATTGGGAAATTAGCAAGATATTTTAAAGCTAATAAAAAAGAAGTTACTATGGTTGCTGGCGACACTTTTAGGGCGGCAGCATCCAACCAGTTAAATGAATGGGCTGAGAGAACTAAAACTAGAATTATAAAGCACGCAGAGGGTGCTGATGCTGCGGCTGTTGTGTTTGATGGAATAACTAGTGCAAAAGCCAAAGGAACAGATGTATTGCTTGTTGACACGGCAGGGCGCCTTCACACAAAGACCAATTTGATGGAAGAACTGAAAAAAATTGATAAAATTGTTAATAGAGAATATGCAGAGGCGGCGAAATATAACTTTATTGTATTAGATGCCACCACAGGGCAGAATGCTTTAAACCAAATCAACGCTTTTAATGAGTTTGTTAAAATAGATGGTATTATTCTTACAAAACTTGATGGAACAGCTAAAGGCGGAGTGATTGTTGCTATTGAAAAAGAATATCACTTGCCGGTTGTATTTGTTGGTGTTGGTGAAGGGGCGGATGATTTAGAAAAATTTGATTATAACGATTTTGTTGACAACTTATTTTAAAAACAAAACATGAGCTACTAAGTCTCATGTTTTTTATTTTTAATTTTGATAAATTTGTTAGACAAGCAAAATTCGACAACTTTCAACATATTAAATATAGCGTAACATCCCGTTGCAGTAAAAGGGGCGCAGAGATTTAATATGATATATGAAAGTTTTGCCAAATTTATTGGAAGAATATGTTGTTTTACATCGTTTGTTAGCAGTGCACAAGGCTTTCCTAAGCCACTTACCAAAGAAGAGGAACTGGCGTGGATTGAAAAGTTGAAAAACGGGGATAAAGAAGCAAGAAACGTGCTTATCAACCACAATTTACGCCTTGTTGCTCATATTGTAAAAAAATATAGTAATTCTCTTGAAGCGGATGACTTAATTTCAGTTGGCACAATAGGGTTAATAAAAGCGGTTGACAGTTTTGATGGTTCAAAAGGTTTTTTGCTTTCAACTTACGCATCAAGATGCATTGAAAACGAAATTTTAATGCTAATTAGGGCGAATAAGAAACATAAAGATACCGTATCACTAAATACAGTGCTTTCACCAAAAGTTGATAGTGATGAAATGGAATTATCAAACTTAATACCTTCAGAAGAAGAGGATGATGTATTTCAGCAAGTTGAGACAGGATTTATGATGAAAGAGGTGTTAAGCGAAATGGAAAAGAGTTTAACACCTATGGAACAGGAAATAATAAAATATCGATATGGGATTTGTGGATATGACTTATTAACTCAAAAAGAAGTTGCAGATATATTCAATATATCTAGAAGCTATATTTCGCGAATTGAAACAAGGGTTTTAAAAGTTTTACAAAAAAAGTTAAGTGACAACGAAAAAAATGATGCTAAAAATGTATAAAAAAATAAAAAAATTTTAAAAAACGATTAAATTTTGTTGAAATATATCAAAATAAATGTTATTCTTTAAATAGAAAGTTTGTAGTTGTGGAGTCGAACTAAATGGAAAAAACTGAGTTTTACAAAGTTGTAGATAAACTTATCCTGCCATTGTTTACAGGCTCCTTTATTGATGGAGAAGAACAATCTACCGCTCGTGACAGCGAAGTTGCGTATGGAAGAAAAAATTCTGTTTTAATCAAACCATCAAAACTTGATAATTATAGATTGATTTTAAAAAGGGGACAACCATTTCAAATATTTGAGGTTGATCTTTTAAAGTCAATTCTTGATGAAATCAACAAAATTTCAGCACTTGTTGTTGATGATGAAAGCTATTTATCCGTTTTGCAGGAAAACGCGATTGAAAAATCTATTTGTCAAAGTTTGTGTGAGCCTGAAACAGCATCTTGCATGTTTGCTATTTTAAATGAAATTGAAAAATGGGCAGCAAGAACATATGAGGGCAATAAAGTAGCAATAGGTATTATTTTAAATATGTCAGCCGAAGTGGCAGATGATGACCTTGCACTAAGTTATGAAGAAGTTATGAATAATGACTTTTTTGCTCTTTTGTCAGATGGTAAACATTCTTATATCGAGTTTGATAAAAGAGGGAATTTGCTGGGTTATGTTGAAATGTCAAAAGTTAAGAAGGTGCCAACAATTTCGCCTTTTGATTTTGAAAAAGTTGCAATGTATTGCAACGAGAGAAAGGTTGGTATTGTTTTAACAAAAGATGGTGACTTTCTTATTTTCAAAAACAGAAACCTTCTATTTTCTAAAAGAGCGGGAAATTGGAATATTTATTCTCATGAAGAGGTTATTCAACTTTTATCTTATAGAGATTATTCTTTAAAAGATATTAGAAGGTCAATTTATTATACCGCTCTTGACACATCTTTTGCTTATTGTGGAGGATGTATTGTTTACTTAAATAAAGATGAAATAGAATCTGCACTTACCCATATTAATGCACATGATATCATTAACGAAAGATATTTTGAAATAAAAAAGAAACAAATTCTTGAGGAGGCAGGCAAACTTTACAACCTGCAAAATCTTTCAACAACTGAAGCCATATACAATGTGCCATATAATACGTTTTTAAAGGAACAAAAGTGCACAAAGGCACAAGCATTAAGAAATTTGATTGGTGGAAAACCTTTTCATGAACTTAGCCGTAGATTAAGACAAAGACTTGTAAGCCTTGATGGTGCTACTGTAATTGATAATGAAGGCAATATAATCACTGCTGGGGCCATCTTAAAAATAGAAGCTGGCAGTGAAGGGGGCGGAAGACTTGCTGCCGCTACAACACTTTCAAAATATGGTGTTGCAATTAAGGTGTCACAAGATGGAATTATTAAAGCATTCTATCCTGATAGAAAAAATGGCAAGGTAAAAGCATTATTTACAGTTGGTTAAAAAGTTGCGCTTGACAGCAACTTTTTTTTATGATATTATATTTATGCAGTTATGCAGACAATCGCATCATTTTTGATGAGGAAAGTCCGAGCATCAAGAGAACATGGTGCTGGTTAACGGCCAGCGGAGGCGACTCTAGGGATAGTGCAACAGAAATAAACCGCCATTATGGTAAGGATGGAAAGGTGGTGTAAGAGACCACCGGTTGTTTAGGAATAGACAATGCTCTGTAAACCCCACCTGATGCAAGGAAAGGGAAAAAGTGCGTTCTCTCGCTCCCTTGATAAACCCGCTTGAACTTAATGGCAACATTAAGTCTAGATAGATGATTGTCAAATACAGAACTCGGCTTATAGCATATCTGTCCAGTTTTTTAAACTGGTTTTTTTATTTTTAGGAGTTTATTATTTGTTTTTATGTCAATAACCCTTATATGACAAAAAAAGAATATGTAAAAAGACTAGAAGATTTAATCTTTAATCGAATTAAGTATCATGCACCCAAAGGACAAGCGCAAAATATTGATCTTGGATTATTAAATGCATATGGAATTGACCCAACATATCCAATTTTTATTTTTAAAAAACCATTGGATCAACTTTTTTATAATGCATTTTTAAACGTAAAAAAGCATGCTAAATTTAATTTAATATTATTTTCAAATAGCAATTTGAGCAAGAGAAAACTTTCTAAACTTGATATGACATACTTAATTGATACTGAAGAAATTGGTTCCAATCTTTATAAAACGCTTGAATCGTTGAACGTAAACTATTTGTCACATTCAACATTTAAAAGAATTGGAGAGAGTGAATACTTAAAAATAAATGGGCAAAAATTAGAGTTTAAATATATGCCATATTATTTGACAAATAAAATCATGAAAAATGGTATTATAATTGATGCAAAATCCTTTATTTTAAATGGAAAGAATTATTTTTTAACATTTTCAAATCCAAAGGATATTGGTGCGGAAATTGATTTTGAATTAAATTTGCCACTCCCAAGGGGATATTATTCATTTAAGAATGATAGGGGATGCGTTTCAATAAAAAATTTAACCAATATGCAGAAGGCATATTTTAATTATTTTTCCCCAGATTGCAAGTTTCAGTTTTCGAATGTTGAGGGGATTGAAAGTTCATCATTTGCTTGTATTCATATTTTCGCAAAAATAAAACTTTTATCAAAAGAAACAAAAACAATTTTCTTTAATTTTGGTGATAAAAGAATGTTCGTTGGAAGTAAAAAAGACATTTTAAATTTATTTCAAATTTCACAGAACAAAACAAACGAAATATTTGACTTGCAGGTTATAACACATGATAAAAAGTTTGATGAACAATTCAACGTGATCTTGCCGAGAAACATATGGAAAAAGTGGTATAATTTTGACTTTGACCAGGAAAGTGAAAATGAGTGGATTAAGTTAAAAAATAGCCTTGTTATTAACTTTGATAATGGTAAACAGATTAATCATGAAAGAGCAGATATTAAGGTGATAAAATTTTTTTA
>CADBOH010000125.1 GCA_902796285.1 uncultured Eubacteriales bacterium
TGCAGCGCAATATTTACAACCGAGCACAACATCACTATAAAAGAACTTACAAAATACAAACAAGAGGTCGACGCTTTAAATCAGTCGTACAATGACTTGTTGCTTTTTACCATAGAAGATATTGGTAGTATACCAACTAACGAACTAGAAAAAATACTTCCACTCCACCCGCTAAGTGCTACTCTCACATGGAATTATAAAAATGCCTATGCTGGTGGCGCAAAATGTAAGAGTGGCTTAACCATAAATGGGGTCTTAGCCTGCAAAGTTTTTGAAAGTCATAATATTTTTGTTGACACCGCCCATATGAGTGAAAGGAGTTTTTGGGATTTTTGCACAATTACAACAAAGCCAATTTTCAACTCTCATACAAATATTTTTTCTATCCACAAAAACAAAAGGAATTTAAATGACTCTCAAATAAAACAAATCGTCGATTCTAATGGATTTATGGGGCTCACGTTCTTTCAAAAGTTCATCTCAAAAAAAGCAATTTCTTGCAAAGATATTGCTATGCAGTTTGCATATCTCGCTGACAAATTTGGTTGCAATAACTTTGGAATAGGCTCTGATCTTTTTGGATTTGATGAAAAATATCTACCAACCGATTTAAAAAATTATAGAGATTTAACAAACCTTGAGTTAGAGATGAAAAATCTGGGCTTTTTAGAAGAAGAAATCGATAATTTGTTTTATAAAAATTTTTTGAAAATATTTACTACTATTTACTGTTCGGGGTACGCTAATGAGGCATGTTCTGTCAAGAACATTTACGCCGAATGACTGAGCTTTTGATCCGACCTGGGCCTTGGGCCGGGGTTCGGCAATCAAAGATTGCATAAAAATTGAAAAATTTTTATAGCCTCCGACAGAAATAAAAAAACAGGAAAACTCCTGCTATATGGTGGACTGTCGGGGTGACTGCGCCCGAAAAAGTTGCCTGTGGCAAGTTTTTAGCACAAAACGGGAGCAAACTTGTTTGCGGTCTGGCCGGGACACCGGTCGAACCTTGGTTCGAGCCCACGACAGAAATAAAAAAAACAGGAAAACTCCTGCTATATGGTGGACTGTCGGGGGCTCGAACCCCGGACCCTTCGATTAAGAGTCGAATGCTCTACCAACTGAGCTAACAGTCCATAAATATTAAATTCCCCAATATTTTTCGAAGGGTCCGGGGAACCCCTCCAATTTCAAAACAAGTTTGAAATGCGCTTATCAAAAGCTTTGCTTTTTTCTAAAAATTTGCACACCGGCAAATTTTCTTTACGAGCCGCGCTTCGATTAAGAGTCGAATGCTCTACCAACTGAGCTAACAGTCCATAAATTAACATGAGTATTTTAGCACGAAACACCATGTATGTCAACTAAAATTTTAAAATTAAAGAATATAATGTGTCGTATTTTTTTTATTAACATAAAAAAATAATTGACTCTCAGTGGTTATATATGATAAAATGGTTTTAGGAGGAAAATAATGGCTGAACTTAATGGAAAATATGTTAATGAAGAAAATCATCAAAAAGTAAAAGGAAAACTTAACAAAGCTGGCAGAGGGCTTATTATTGCTGGAGGCATATGTCTCGGTTTGGGACTTATAGCAATAATAGCAGGTATAATAATAATCACTTTAACATACAACATGACTGCCATCGCGTTGATTGTGCCTGGTGCGTTTATCGGTTTTATAATCGGGATCCCAATGTTAGCATTTGGTGTACAAGCCAAAATTGCTGCAAACGCAAGAGAAATCACATCTTATGGGGCAAGCAGCATTTTGCCGGTAGCTGGTGATGCGATAAATTATACAGCCGACAATATTGCCCCTGCTATTGGAAGAGGCGTTGGCGCTCTTGGGAAAGGGCTTGGTGATGCTGCCGAAGGTATTGCTGGCGGAATTGCTGAGGGAATTAGAAAAGCAAAACGCGATCTTGTTTGTCCTGAGTGTGGTGAAAAAAATGTAAATGATGCAAAATTCTGCGCTAAGTGCGGATACAAATTTGCCGAAAAACAAGAAAAGAAAAAATCTTTTTGCCCAAATTGCGGTGATGAATGCGAAGAAGGACAAAAGTTTTGCGAAAAATGTGGCCACAAA
>CADBOH010000126.1 GCA_902796285.1 uncultured Eubacteriales bacterium
AAAACGTCAAGTAAATCTAATTTCTTTTCTTCTTTATTTTCTGCCATAATTCCCCCTAATTATTTCTGGTTGATGTAAGTCTGCAAAATGATTTGTGCCGATATCTTATCGATAAGTTCCTTTCGCTTTTCCCTTCTAACACCGCTTGCAATTAAAATATCTTCAGCTTCCGCCGAGGTTAAGCGCTCATCAACATAATTTACCTTCACACCTGAGAGCTTTTCAAGTTTTTCGCCAAAATCTCTATGAATAAGAGCCCTTTCACCCTCTGTGCCATCCATATTCAATGGAAGGCCCATTGCAACACTATCAACATCATACTTTTTGATAATGTCATTGAGGTGATTTAATGCATCTTCCTCACCAACATTTTGATAAACTTCAAATGGACTTGAGATTATACACAAGGCATCAGTTAATGCAATACCTATGCGTTTATCCCCATAATCAACTCCCATTTTTCTATGTCTTTGCATTACATCTCCATTTTGAGTCTATCATTTTTTTTGGTTATTGTCAAACAATTTTAGCATAAAAACAACATTTTACTTACAATCATAAAGATTGTTGCCTATTCCCATAGAAACTATAAGTGGCACCCTTAATGTGACAACATTTTCCATTTCTCTCCTAAGTATTGTTTTTACCTTTTCAATTTCATCTTCGCAAGTATCTACAATAAGTTCATCGTGTATTTGCAAAATAAGTTGACTTTTTATATTCTGCTCAACAAATGCATTATGCACTCTTATCATAGCAAGTTTGATTATATCGGATGCTGTGCCTTGAAGTGGCATATTCATAGCCACCCTTTCGCCAAATTGTCTTATATTATATTTTGAAGAATTGATTTCAGGTATATTTCTAATTCTACCAAATTTTGTGACTGAATAGCCATGCTGTTTAGCAAATTCAACATTGTTATTCATAAAAGTTTTAACGCTGGGATAACGTGTAAAATATGAATCAATATATGCTTTGGCTTTGGCACGAGAAATTTTGATGTTTTGTGATAAACCAAAATCACTTATTCCATATATTATTCCAAAGTTAATCGCTTTTGCTTCTCGTCTCTCAGCATCTGTTACTTTCTCTTTATCAATTCCAAAAATTTCCGCCGCAGTAGCCCTGTGAATATCTCCACCATTTTTATAAGCGGCGATCAACTTTTCTTCACCAGACATGTCCGCCAAAAGCCTTAATTCAATTTGATTATAGTCTGCAGAGATAATTTTGCCATTTTTAAATTTTGAGACAAAAATTTTTCGCAAATTTTTACCTATATCATCTCTAGTAGGTATATTTTGCAGATTAGGCTCACTACTAGATAATCTGCCCGTGCTAGTTAAAGTTTGATTAAAAGTAGTATGAATAATATCTCCACTTTCAGCTATTAAGGCATTGTAAACATCAATATATGTTGTTTTTATCTTCATAAATTTTCTATATTGAAGTATTTTGTCAACAATTGGAATATACCTTAGCTCCTCAAGTACATTTGCACTTGTAGACTGCTTTTTATTGTTATAAGCCTTTATCCCAAGTTTATCAAACAAAATATAAGCCACTTGCTTAGGGGAATTTATGTTAAATTCTTCCCCTGCATCAAAGTAAATTTCTTTTTTATATGTCTGTATTTTTTCATCAAATTCTTTGTCTAGTGTTTGCAATTTTTCGCGATCAATTTTAAACCCATTATTTTCCATTTCAAAAAGAATTTCTGTTAGTGGCTCTTCAATATCATTGTAAACGTACTCTAATCCCTTCTCATGCACTGCCTTCAAAAGTTGATTTTTTGTTTCCTCATATTTTTCTACGCCGATGCCGTCTAATGAGTTCTTGTTGCCAGAGTTAAGCATGTATTGAGCAACAGAAAGATCAAAATAATTATTCAATACAATATTGTTTTCATACAAAATATGCATATCTCTTTTTGCTTCTTTGGTTATTTTTAATATTTTGTTGTCTTCAAATACCGCTTTTAATTTTTTACAGATCTGCTCAATAGTAAGCACATCTTCAAACATACTAAAATTCTTTTCAACACCATAAACTTTATTTTCAAACAAAAAATTTAATTCTTTTAAATCATAACAAAAGACTTCCATTTTTTTTGCTGCCATTTTATCAAGCACAGCCTCATCTAAAATTGTTTTAGTAGTTTTGACAGCTTCTGTTTTTTTGACATCAAACAGTTTGTTGTTTTTAACAAGTGATGAAAAATTCCACTCATTAAAAAACTCATAAACATCACTATCAAATGGAAAATTAAGCTTACAATCTTCTAGTTTTACATTTAAGTCACAATCTCTTTTAATTGTTGCCAGAGTTTTTGACATAAAAGCCATTTCTCTGCCATTTTCAAGTTTTTCTTTAAGTTTGCCCTTTATTTCATCCAAATTTTCATAAATTTTTTCTATCGTTAAATATTGGTTCAAAAGGTTCTGTGCTGTTTTTTCACCAACACCAGCCACTCCGGGAATATTATCTGAGGCATCCCCCATCAACCCTTTTAATTCAATTATTTGATATGGTTTCAAAGCAAAAAGTTCATCAAGTCTTTTTTCGTCAACCTTATCAAGTTCGCTAACACCTTTTTTTGTAAGCCAAACATTTGTGTTGTTGTCAATAAGCTGCAACAAATCTCTATCACCAGACAACAAAATGTTTTTGGTATTAAATTTTTTTGATAACGTTCCTATTATGTCATCCGCTTCAATGCCCTCTTGTTCTATAACCTGTATTTGCATTTTTCTAAGCATCTCTTTTATTGGCTCAAATTGGCAAACAAGTTCAGTTGGCGTTGGCTTTCTTTGCATTTTATATTCACTATAAATTTGATTTCTAAATGTTTTTCTCGCATGATCAAAAGCGACAGCAATATAATCTGGCTTTTCTTCTAACAAGAGTTTAACAATAATATTTGCAAAACCAAAAACTGCCCCAGACGGCTTGGCTTCACGATTGGTCAAAAAAGGTAAAGCATAAAATGCTCTGTTTGCTATACTATTACCGTCAATAATTAAAAATTTTTCCATGTTTACCTCAATCAATTTTATAAACATATAGACTGCTAAAAAAGCAGCCTATATATACTTTCTACAAATTATTATAAAAGATTCATAAATGATCCTGGTTCAGTATTGATACCAAACATGCTTCTAAAAATTCCAGGAACAGCAATTGTTAATATAAGTACAATAACAGAAATGATAAGCAAAATGAAAAACACTATTTTAAGTGGACTACCCACAAAATTAATTGCTGCATATGCTAAAGCAATAGCGAGCCCGCCATAAATTGCAATATAATTTAAAACAGCTGATGTTGATGGCACTATGTTTACATAACATAAAAATCCAACATAAGCAATTGTTATCACTGCTAGAATAAAATAAATTACTTTTTTCATCAAAGTCCTCCCAACATTTTACACATAAAGATTAACATATTATTAAATTAAATTCAACTATTTTTTACTACTTAATGATTTTTCTAAAAGTTTTTTCTCTTTTTTAAGCCTTGCTTTTTCCAACTTCTCGTCGTGCTTGATTTTATTTTTTCGCGGTTTAATTTTTTGTTGTTTTTCTTTTATAGACTTAATTTTTTTAACTTTTTTGGCTGGTTTAACTTTCTTTTTTACAACCTTTTTAGGTATTGAACCATCATCTGGCATTTCTTGCATAAGTGTATCTGGATTAGCCAAAATTTCCTGTATTAACCTTAGCGTTTTTTCCATATAAATACCATCCGCAATACGATCATCAACACTCATGCCAAGTGTTAGATCTTTTGAAAGTGACAACTCTTTATTATCGATTACTGCTGGCTCAACTTTTTCCTTACCCATTGTTATGTATATTGATGTTGTACCAAAGTCATACAGATGATGATAAATGTATCCAAGTTTTATTGATTTTAGATTTGAGAAAAAACAACTTGCGTGAAATGGGCTTATTTTTATCTTGGATTTACTGAGTAATCCATGCTTATCAAGCCATTTTAAAATTGCTATTTTTAATCTAATTAAACATGATGATTTTTTTGCTGTTTTTTTAGCAAAAACAGACGTTTGGCTAACACTTTCCCCTGTAATATTCTCTTCTATTTCCTTTTCAATTAGTTTAAAAACCTGTGGCAGGCTTTCTTTCCCAGTAAACATAAATTTAATAGGGATTCGTTCTCCATCATCTTCTAATTTCTTGTTTATATCCATAGCAATTGATATATCGTTTCTTTGATATAAAACGCCTTTTGAAACAAACCTGTTCATCTTCTTTCGAATATAAAAAACTCTAACAAGAGTTGCAATTATCAAATGCATATATGAATATTTATTGCCATCTTTACGCTGCTTAGCAATAAAGTCATCAAGAGGCTCACAAGGAAGTTTAAGTGTTAGATAGTTAATAGACTCTGACCTCTTTTGCACAAAAAAGGCTTGCACCCGATCAACTGCATTAGCATCTTTCACCTTCTTTCCATCGCTTCTTAAACCAAACATTTACTTATCTTTACCTCTAAATTTTTTTCTAATTATATTCTTTTCTTTACCGTTTTGTCCTGGCACATAATACACCCTATCTTTAAGGGAGTCAGGCATATACTGCTGCTCAACATACCCACCGTAATCATGTGGATATTTATACTTGCCATGCCCATCACCATTAGTGCTTGGATGATTTTTTAAATGATTAGGCACTTTGTTATCCGTAAAATCCTCTGCATCTTTTTGTGCCATATTAAGTGCCTTAACAACAGAATTTGATTTTTCTGCTTCACAGACATAAATGATTGCATGAGTAAGAGGAATCAATCCTTCTGGCAATCCCATTTTTTCAAGTGCATACATGGCACTGGTTGCAAGAAGTAAAGCATTAGAATCTGCCATACCAACATCTTCACTTGCGTTACCCTTTGTGCAAACTCTGGGCATAAAGAAAGGTTTTCCTGCAAATCTTCTCCTGCCAAATCTAAGTCATCAACGTCCCCTCTTTCTAAACGCATTATATTATTATAATGATTTTTTATGAAATTGTCAAACCGTATGCGATATCGTACCTCAATTTTTTCATCATTGCTTTGCATGTCAAACTTTTCTCCCCAGTTGGTTAAATCACTACTTAATGACCTTTGCTGTTCCAGTGTTGATTTCAAATCTTCTATTCTAGCTTCGGTTTCTTTATTCTTTTCTCTTATGTCTACAAGTTCTTTTTCTCTTGTTTCTATCAGTTCTGATAGTAGTTCTTTTGAGAAT
>CADBOH010000127.1 GCA_902796285.1 uncultured Eubacteriales bacterium
AAGTGTAAGGAGGAAAAAATGGAAAATTTTAAAAAAAAACTTGATCTGGCCATCACATTTGCGGTTAAAAAACATGAAAAGCAAAAAAGAAAAGGTATGCCATGGCCATATATTGTTCATCTTTATGATGTATCACAAACGCTGATTAAAAACAATGCATCAGAGAGTGCAATTGTTGCAGGTGTACTTCACGACACCGTTGAAGACACAGACACAACCATTGAAGAAATTGCTGAAAATTTTGGATATGAAATTGCATACCTTGTTGATATGGTCAGCGAGGATAAAACTCTAAAATATAATGATAGAAAGAAAAAACAGGCTGAAAGAGTTGGCAGCGCTGGAAAGGATGTAAAAATGATTAAATGCGCAGACCTTTGCTCAAACTTGACAAGCCTATATGCAACTTCAAAAGTCAATAAAAATGTTTGGGAGTATTTTAACGCATCCAGAGAAGACTTGGCAAAAAATTATAAAGAAATGATAATAGCAATCTCAAATGAAGTGAAATGTACATCTATGTTTAAAGATGTTATTAAATACTTTGAAGAGATTTTTGGTGAAAAAATTAACGAGTCTACTATGATAACGGATGATGAAAATCTTTCAATGATTGCACTAGGATTGAAATATAAGCCAAAACACCTAATCACATTTAAATGTACCCAACCATATGCTCGGGTTGATGGGAAAAAATTTGCGTATTGTAATGATTGCAAATATTTTACTGCCAAATATTCCTCTGGATATTTTTACGAAGATGACAAATATTATGAATTTCACTGCAACAAACTTAAAAAAGTTATTTCATATTACAATATGATGCAGTCCAACCCACAAAAAATACCAGAAGAGTGCCCTTATATTGAAATTGAAAAATAAAAAAGACACCTAAAAGTGCCTTAATTTAATTTTATCTCTTCAATATTATATCCAAGCATATTTGCCTGCTTTATAAACTTGACAATATTGAAAATCCCCCACTGCGTGCAAACAACAACTTGGTTGCCATCTTTTAAAACAAACGCATCATTAACAAAATAGCGTTTCGCACAATCTTTTACCATTTTTGCATTTGCCATTTTTTCAACAACACCGAGTGACCCTTGAAGCGATTTGTCAAAAGCTTTTTGAAGTGATGCAAAGTCAGGATTGTTTTCTTCAACAAATTTTTTTACAACTGCAAGAACAAGTCTGTTTTTTGATAAGACTTTACCTTCAAACATATATCTTGTTTTATCTCTTGCCGCCACCTTGCTCACATCGCTCATCGTTTCTTTGACTTCACTCTTGCGCAAAAGAAGCTCTTCCAACTTTTCAACACGTTTTTTCAATTCTAATAATTCTAATTCAATATTCATCATGTTTTTATTATAACATTATATTGGATCTTTGGCAACAAAAAACATAGATTTACCTAAAAAAACTACGGTTATTTTGAAATATTTTGAAAAAACTAAAAAAAACTAGAAAAAACTATTGACAACTAAAAAAACTGTGCTATAATAGGGCTATCATAAAACAAAGGAGATAAAATAATTATGAAACAAATTACAACAGTTGCAGGAGTAATCATTAATGAAAATGGAGAAATCTTATGCACAAAAAGAGATGTGGGCAAATATGAATACGTTTCTTTAAAATGGGAGTTCCCTGGCGGAAAAGTTGAAGAGGGAGAAACTCAAAAGCAAACTCTTGAAAGAGAATTGCGCGAAGAACTTGAAATCAAGGTTGATATCGGCGACTTCTTTTATCAAGTAGAGCATAACTACCCTGACTTTCATTTGTCTATGGCAGTTTATGAATGTAAATTTCACAAGCAAAATATTTCTATGAACGTTCACAAAGCTCTTAAATGGGTTAAAGCTGAGGATCTTATGGCGCTTGATTGGGCAGAAGCAGACAGGCCCGTTGCTCAAAAGATTTTTGACTTACATAACGTAAAAGAGCAAGAAAATTAAAAATCTTTTATTTAAAGCCTTTTCATTAAAATCATTGACAGTAAAAGGCAAATATTGTAATATAAAACTAAGGAGAAGAAAATGAAAGATATAAGAATCGCTTTTGTCTACGATTTTGATAAGACATTGTCAGTTGATGACATGCAATCTTATGGTTTTATCCAGGGATTAAACATGAATATCAAAGATTTTTGGAATAAATGTAATGATTTTAGTAAAGAAAATGAGGCAGAAGGCGTTTTAACATATATGTACATGATGATAAAATACTCTAGGGAAAAAGGTGTGCCAATTACAAAAGAGTACTTAAATAAATGTGGTCAAAGCGTTGAGTTCTTTAATGGTGTTGAGCAGTGGTTTGACAGAATAAATGAATACGGCAAAAAACAGGGAGTGCAAATTGAACATTATATTCTTTCAAGTGGACTTAAAGAAATTATTGAAGGCACTTCAATTGCAAAAAATTTCAAACAAATCTATGCATGTTCATTTGTTTATGAAAACGGAGAGCCTATTTGGCCAGCCTTGTCGCTTAATTATACAGGCAAAACACAATTTTTGTATAGAATTAACAAAGGGATTTTTAATGCACTCGATCCAAGTGTAAACATAGAAATGAAGCGCTCAGAAAGACCAATCCCCTTTTCAAACATAATTTACATAGGTGATAGTGAAACCGACATGCCTTGTATGCGTATGCTTTATAAGTATGGTGGCACCGCAATTGGATTATATCAGCCAAACACAAAAAATGAAGCCTATCTTAAAGACCTTTTATCACGTGATAGAATAAACTTTGCATTGCCTGCTGATTATACAGAAAATAGCGAACTTGATCTTGTTGCGAAAGATTTAGTACAAAAAATAAAATATCAAAATTTGCTAGAACAAACAAGAACTAAACAGAAAAATAAATAAACAAAAAAAGACCCTTGAAAGGTCTTTTTTTTAATAAACATCTTCTTGCTTTGCATTTGTTTTATCTTCGATTTCAACAACGACTGCCTCTGTTGTAAGCATTGTTGCAGAAACAGATGCCGCATTTTGAAGGGCTGAGCGTGTAACCTTTGTTGGATCAACAATTCCTGCTTCAAACATATCACAATACTTGTTGTTTAAAGCATCAAATCCAAATGCTGTTTTATCAAGATTTTCATAAATTTTGTTTACAACAACGCCGCCATCAACGCCTGAGTTTTTAGCGATTTGTCTAATTGGTTCTTCAATTGCTGCGAGCACAATCATCGCACCGGTTTTTTCATCACCGTTTAAAGTTTAAACAA
>CADBOH010000128.1 GCA_902796285.1 uncultured Eubacteriales bacterium
TGGCCACAATCATTATAATTTAATCCAAGCTTTATTCCCTGATCTTCCATTAAGTCAATCAAAATCTCACTACCAAGTTTGCCGAGATCTCCTGTAACAATTAAATCATAATCATCAGGAGTTGTTTTTGTATCTCTAAAATGTGTAATCATTGTATCCATTGCTGCAGGCGCCATTGCTGCTCCCATATTATTTACATCGGTTATGCCATAATCCATAACTCGCCCAAATGTTGCCATAGTAATTCTAGGTCCCCTGCCCTTATTTGACAAAACACACGCCCCAGATCCGGTAACGGTCCATTGTGATGTTGGTGGACGCTGATTGCCAAGTTCTAGCGGGAATCTAAATTGTCTCTCTGCCGTAGAAAAATGTGAACCAGTGCTACAAACTATCGTCTCAAACTGCCCTCCATCAACAAGTGATGCCCCTATTGCCATGCTTTCAGCCATTGTTGAACAAGCCCCAAATATCCCAAGGAATGCAAAATCGAAACTTTTAGCAGCGTATGATGAAGAAATAATTTGATTAAGTAAATCACCAGCAAGCAACAAATTGACATCACTATTTTTCATTCCCGCATCATTTATAGCACCATTTATTGCCGTTATAAGCATTTTTCTCTCGGCTTTTTCATAACTATCTTCCCCAAAACTATCATCATCCATAACATAGTTAAAATAAGGGCCAAAATTCCCCTTTCCTTCCTTTGGTCCTACGATTGAATAAGATCCTACAATAATAGGCTTATTTTTAAATATTACAGTTTGATTTTTTTTCATAACTCACCTAAATAAACAAATATATTAGTCCCACAATAATACTTGAAACGATTCCGCTAACAATAACCGGCCCCGCTATTGTAAACATTTTTACACAAATTCCATAGATGATGCCCTCATGTTTAAATTCTAGTGCAGGCGAAGTTATTGAATTTGAAAATCCTGTTATTGGCACAATAGAACCTCCGCCGGCAAATTCTCCTATTTTGTCATACACCCCAATACCTGTCAAAAATGATGCAATAAAAATTAGAGCAATAAGAGTAAACGCCCACGCACTTTGCTCAGCCATGTTTGGAAAAATAAGCAATATGATATCATTAATTCCTTGCCCCAAGCAACAAATAAGGCCACCAACCCAAAATGAATTAAAAAGTGAAGGCCATGGTCTTGTTTTAGGTATTTTTGCTTTTACGTACCTACTATAGGCTTGATTTCTTGTTTTTTCATCCATAAAGTTTTACCTCTTCATGCAATTATTGGCAAGTTAACTAAGTTTTAAACAATTTAGAATAATTAATCTCAAAAAACACAAAATACATTTAAAGGAGAAAATTCTATGAAAAAAATTTTATTAGTATCATTATGTTCGCTTCTTGCCTTAACGGCAACGGGATGCACATCAAATGAACAACAGGTTTTAAATAATTTGGATACAAAGTTAACAAGAGTTTCAACAATTGTTTCAAGTACGAGCACAACTGAAGTAAATACTGTTAGCCCAATTCAACTTGAAACTAAGCAAAACCTTAACTACTATCAATCTATCAAGCAAAATGCTTATCTAAACATGATGAGAGAGGAAGAATTAAGACAAAATGTTTTATCAACAGCTGGATATCTTAAAAGCACCATTAACAAAAAATATAAACTCGGCAAAAGCAAAACCTCAGCAATTCGAACATTGACAGATAGTCTTGAAAAATATATTACAAGCCTGGCCAGCACAAAAACTCCCGTTAAAAACACAGTATATAAAATTCAAAGATATGTCGGCGTTGAAACAGCAGATGCAGCAAAAGCCAGAAGTTCATACAATGAGCTTAACAACATAATGCGATCAAGAGCAATATACCTATCAAATCTTCAAAGCACAATGGAAGAAATATCGGATCTGCTTAGTGAAAGTGTTGTTGATGATACAAATAATGAAGATAATAACAACAACAATAATACAATAAGAAAAAATATAGATACCTATAATCAAAATATAAGAAAAAAGGAGCAGACAACAAGTAACCCCGCCCCTCAAATTAATGAGACAAACATCACAAATACTCCTTATAACTATCAATACAACAACTACTATAATGATTTATACAATAGAGATTACAGGTTTAATCCCAATAGAAATACTGATACATTTTATCCAAGAGTAAAAAATATTGACACTTATAGATATAACCCATATTATAGAGGCAACCCATATTTCAA
>CADBOH010000129.1 GCA_902796285.1 uncultured Eubacteriales bacterium
AAATTAAAATTATTTCTAGAAACGCGCGCGTGAAGGATCTTGATGGCAACTTGTTTATTTTAAAGTTAAAACAAAAGATTAAACCGCTAATAAGTGAATATGCTTTTGATATGCACTTTAAAGATGCAAAAACTGATAGTATTTCAGACAAGTTAATTCTTCTTACTATTCCATCAGCAGATGAATTACAGCGCAGGCCAAACAATCCTTTTGAAGATGTTGTGAAGGAAGTATTAACCGAAATGATAAGCGAGCTTCCGTCACTCTCTGAGGAAGGGGGCTCTAAATCTCTACAGGATTAGCTTGTAAAGCGGGCGCGGGCTTTCACACAAAAGTTCGCGAAATCAAAAATCAAAAAAAATAATAGTTGTTAGCTTGGCAAATTGCCCTAAATATAAGGCAATTCTTGAGTTTTTGATGTTTCTATATATAGGATTTTCATTGATAAAAAATCAAAAATAAATCAAAAAATAATCAAATAAAATCAAAATTCAAAAGAAATCAAATATTTGCGCTGTGTGGCGAAGTTTTATCAAAGACGATAATTTATTCGAGAAAAGTGTTTATGCGCAAATGCCGCGCTGTTTATGGCGAATGCCGCGCTATTTAGAAATAAGTTTTAAGATTAGCTGCAAATTGTCTGGACTTTTAATAAATTTAGAGGTAACATCACTGCTACCAAAAAAAACTCCAGTCAAGGACAGCACGAGGAGGTTTTAATGACAAGAATAAGAACAATAAACGAGGCTGTACAAATGATTAAGCATGAAGATCCTGATTCTAGTATCACTGCTTACTTCATTAGGATGCTTGCATACAACGAGAAAATTCGTTCAGTAAAAACAGGAAGTAAAGTTATGGTGGACTTCGATTCACTGCTCGCCTTCCTTCAAAGTAAAGAATACGCATTACCAATGGAACAAATAAAAATAAATTAGGAGGTGTGATTATGGGATGCATAAAGAAGAATGTTTTGCAAAATGGTGATATTTCTTATCGCATACAGGTCAAAGCGAAAAACTTGCGAACGGGCAAATTTGAGGCGAAGGTTATGACATGGCGAAAACCTGCAGAACTGACTGAGAGACAATGTGAAAAGGAACTCAAACGCCTTGAGATTGAATTTGAAGACAAGTTTAGAAAGCAACTAAATGGCGACATTATGGTTGACGATTCGATCACCTTTATGGAATATGCATACAAGTGGCTTGAAACCATTAAAATGACACGTTCAGTCAACTACTTCATTAAAGGCAGAGATGCACTGCGAAAGTTTGAAGAATACTTTGGGAACATCAAACTTGCAGACATCAGGCCAATAACAGTACAAGGATATTTAGACAAGCTTTGCAGTCATAAAGTGCAAATGGAACGCGCGTTTCTTATTAAAGATTTACAACTATTCGTAAGGTCGCATTCAGTGGATTTATGCAAGAAACTGCGAGAAAACGACTTTTCTAGGTCAACATACTTTTCAGCAGTTTCAGGACATGGGATATTGGTTTCAAATGCTCAAAAGTTATGTGAAATTTTGAATCTCAAATTTGATGATTATTTCAAAATTCAAATAGACAGTCATCCATATGCAAAAGAAACAATATTAAAGCTAAAGCGCACGCTTGCGACAATACTCGCGAGTGCAAAGCGTCAAGGCTTAATTGAACACAATTTTGCATCCCAAGAATACATTGCTCCTATACAGGGATATAAAAAGGAAATAAAAATCCTTAATGATAAAGAGGCAATTGAATTGGAACGCTATTTGCGAGAAGAAGAAATAAATCCGCGTTGGCGCATTGCAATTTTAACAATTTTGTATATGGGGCTTAGACGCGGTGAACTTGGTGGTCTTGAGTGGAAAGATATTGACTTTGAAAATGGCACAATGAGAATATGTCGCTCAGTACAGGAATTGCCTGGCTTTGGAATATTCACAAAAGAGCCAAAAACAGAAACATCAAAAAGAACAATCTCAATGCCAGAGAACTTAATCACATATTTAAAGGAATATCAGGTTTGGTGGCAAGAACATAAATCATATCTTGGTGATAGATGGGAAACAATTGATAGATTGTTCTCAACAGATTCTGGCGAGCCAATATCACCTGGACTATACATAGTTTGGTTACATAAGATTTTGAACAAAGCGGGTTTACCTAAGGTTACACTACACTCGCTGCGCCATACCAATATCACGTTGCAACTCAACGCTGGAGTTGATATGAAGACTGTTTCAACGCGAGCTGGCCACGCCAGAGCAAGCACAACAAGCGACTTCTATAGCCACTTCTTACAAAATAGCGACATCCACGCCTCAGAAAAAATCAATAAAATTTTTGGATAATATACAAATTTTTATTACTTTTGTATTGTTTTGTGGTATAATGTAAAAATGTAGGAGTTTTATATGAAAGAACTAAATATAAAGAATTTGTACACTGGAAAACCAGATGCGAAAGATGAAGTTGATTTTGATTCTTATGATAAATTTGCAAGTTGTTTTGTTATGCCACCTAATTTTGATGCCAATCAATTAATTTATGGTGACAGATGTTTTATTAGAGGATATAAGGGAACCGGGAAAACTGCATTACTTTATTATTTAGAAAATGAAATTAAAGAAAATGATCCAGTATCTATTGTGTCATTCTTATATTTTAAGGATTTTGACACTTCTGATAAGTGTAAATTCGAAAACATTGCTAATAAAATAAATAAAGTTTATGGTATCGATGTTTCAATAGCTCAAGATGTTGCCATACAAACCGATGGTTATATTTATGTTTGGAAATGGTTGTTGTTAGAGCAATTAATTAACGATAATACAAGAGCTAATGATAATTTATTTATACAAGATGAAAGATTTATACATTTGAAAAAACTAATGAATTTAATACAATATGAAAGACTGACAAAAAGAAGGCTCGCTATTCCTTCTGAATTTACTTTAAGTTGCTCAACTGAGTTCGCCCCATATTCCACATTGCTTAAACCAGAGATTAAATTAAAATTAACAACAAAAGAAAATTCTAAGGCATTTGAAATGTTTAAAAGAATTATAGATGAGGCAATGGAAACCTTAGAGACTTGTTCTAGAACTGATATCCCATACTACCTAATGATTGATGAACTTGAAGCGTATTATGCTGAAGAAAATGTATTTAAAAGAGATCTATTACTTATAAGGGATTTGATTATAGCCGTAAAGGAATTTAATAAAATATATAGACATTCAAATTTTAAAAAAACAAAAATAATATGTTCTATTAGGACTGAAATTCTTAATAGCATTTATAGGTTTATACCATCAAGAGAAATAAATAAAATAACAAATGGTTTTGAATGTCCACTTATATGGAATTATAGTAATTCAACAAGCTACAAACACCCAATATTTCAGATTTTGTTAAAAAGGATACAATTTTCAGAATGTGAAATAAATGGAAATGAGCTAAATGACGATGAAGTCTTCAAAAAATGGTTTGTACCAGTAGTTAATAATATACCAGTAACAGAATTTTTTTTAAATCAAACTTGGAGTAAACCTCGAGATGTAATAAGATTTTTGACATCTGCTCAGCATTGTTTACATAGTAATTCAACACAATTTAATCAAGCCGTATTTAATAGTGCGATGGAAGAATTTTCATCCGAAAGTTTAAAGGAAATACGAGAAGAATTAAATGCAATTTATAAATCTGATGAAATAGATGAAATTTTGTGTTGGTTAAACGGTTGGCAAACCATTTTCACACAGGAAGAATTGGAACATAGGTTAAAAATAAACTTCAAAACAAGTGCATTAAAAAATGATGTTATTCAAGTATTATCTAATCTTTATAGAATAGGTTTAATTGGATGTAAATCAAAGGACACTGGAGAGTTTTTGTGGCAACATAGAGGAAATGATATTCCGGCGTTTTCAAATGAATGGCTTTTTTACGTACATAGAGGTTTATTTAAATCTTTAGCTATTAATACGAAATCAAATTACCGTAAGTTTTTGTTAAGAAATGAAAAAAAAGTTGAGCCAAACAAAATTTACGAAGTCACAGTAATGAAAGTTGTCCCCGGTTTTTTGATTGTAAACATAGATTTGGACAATAAAAAGTTCAAAGCTTCAATACATGTTAGTGAAATTGAAGAAGGTGCAGTGTATATAGATAACATACAAGATTATTACCCAATTGGAACAATGCTTAATGCAAAAACCCTTTATTATGATAATAATCATAAAAGTTGGCAAATGACTTTAAAATTATAAAAAGACGACTAAATCAAGTCGTCTTTTTTTGTTATCTAAATTGGTGTGAGTATGCAGATTTGAACTGCAGACCTTCCGCTTAGGAGGCGGACGCTCTATCCAGCTGAGCTATACCCACATATGAGTGATTTTGTTGTGTTATTGGGGTTAATTTTTGTTTTGGGTACAATTTGGGTACAAATTGCGTTTTGGGGTTGTTTTGTTTGTTTTAAACTATGCGTAATTTCGGGCGATTTAGCGATTTTTATCTTGTTCTATGCGATACTTAGGAGGCGATCGCTCTATCCTGCTGAGCTACAGCCGCAAAAATGGAATTTTTGAGTTTAGTTTCACGACTTAACTCTCGGTCAAAGATATGAAAGTTATTAAACAAAACTTTACGAAACGCAAGAAATTATGCGTTTTTTTGATACCAAAATTGATACCAAATCTGATTTTTGAGAGGTGCCAACCTCTAAAAAGTGCCTAAAATAAAGGGATTTAGCGATTTGGGATTGTGGATAGTTATACACTTAGGAGGCAGGCCCTCTATCCAACTGAGGTACACCCACATATCTAGACTATGCACTACTTTATAAGATGGGATTTTTGTTGCATTTTTAGTATAGCACAATTGTTTCTTGTTTGCAAGAATAATTGGCAGAAGTATTTTAGGCTGCGTGTGATTAGTCTTGTGCAGTACTGCTTTGGCCAGTGTTTGTGTTTGTAGGCATGCCTATTGAACTATTTGCTGCATTTATGAAGGTGGGCTGGAAGACAATT
>CADBOH010000130.1 GCA_902796285.1 uncultured Eubacteriales bacterium
CAATTATCTCAACAAAATATCTTAATACTTTTTTGTCGCCTTCTTTGTCATTATTCAATTTCACAAAATCCTTTCGATGATCTAGATCCGAAGCATTATTTGCCTTAAACTCTATTAAACAAATTCGTTTTAATTCTTTATTAAAAATCACCATATCAAATTCTCCACTTCTACCATTTTCGTCGACCCTTGGATTCGGATTGGGATTCTCTTTTGTTTTCGAAAAACCCGAATATTTTTCCTTGGTCGGTGTTTCTATAGAATACAATAAATTGCAATCGTCACCTTTTTCATTACATTTATTACAATACTCATTAAAGGCTTCAACAAACGCAAATCGTAATTCCTGCTCGCTAATTCTTGTTTCATTGTTAGAGTATGAAGGAAATACTAATCGACTAAAATGCTTATTATCATCATGCTTGTTATCCTTGTTTTCGCCTTCTTTGTGATTATTGTAAGCATATTGCACCTTTTTAAAAGCGAGTTTTAAGATGTTTTCAATGTGTTTACTTAAATTTTCCATAATTATTATTTTTTAGTTGTTACATCTGCAAAGATACACATTTTTTGTAACCCACTGTTTTTTTTTACCTTACACATTTCGTTCAAACCTTCTATAAGGAAAAACATCAACTCTATGGACCAATTCCGTATCAGACATTTCTTTATTGCCTCTTTTCAGTTTCACCAGCGGCTGCACTTCAAGACGGTCCCAATCCCATTCCCACATATTTTCAATATGCTCTTCGTATGTTTCGTGAGCCCCCAAAACACTCCTTGCCATCTCCCTTTTTATTGATTCCGGCGTAATCAGTCCTTTAATAATGGAAGGGACAATGGCATTGTATTCCGGAAATATCGCAAGTACTTTTTCGCCAACAGAGAAACACCCCAGGTCTTCATGACAGCCATCCTCGTATTCCATCAGCACATTACCATTTGCATCATAAGTCACAGCCACGAATGGTTCCATATCTTCTTCATCCATTACTTGGTAGCCAAGGAATGAGTCTGGCTTATAGACAGCATGCTTTGCAAGAAATTCAACATCATTCCAAGTCCCAAAGCCAAGCAATTTGCTATCACATCCATAACATACCTCGCCATCACTCTGGCTTACAATTGATACGTCATCATCCAAATCCTTAACACATATAATATGCGAATCGCTTAAATCAAAATACCTGCTTCCCGACACAGAACGTACCGATTCTCCATCATTCAAAAGAATGATTGGCCATTTATAACTAAAACGGTTTGCAAAATCATTTGGGCTGTCTGTATGAATAGGAATGAT
Source organism: uncultured Eubacteriales bacterium (assembly GCA_902796285.1). Classification (GTDB taxonomy): domain Bacteria; phylum Bacillota; class Clostridia; order Christensenellales; family UBA1242; genus Caccovivens. Next base: position 1,301 of record CADBOH010000130.1, read on the forward strand.
GCCAAGAGGATTAGTTTGAGAGAAAAGCTCATCCATATCTAGTGGATCGCAGTGCCCACTTGTATGTAAATACACATAGTCCGCACCTACAGATTTAGCCAGATTAGCGCTATATGCTGCATTTCCTGAATCAACATAGCCCTCCCACATCGACAGATAGCGGACTTTCTCACAAGGCAGTCGTTCTATCAATTTGTCAAATTGCTCGTTGGCACATGCAATCAAAACAAATCCTTTTCCGTCAAGATATTTTTTAAATCTATCTCTAACCACAAAGTCCTTGAAAAGTTTTTTGGGTTCGTGGCCTTTTATATAATGGAACAAATCGGCATCTTTCCATGACATATCACTATTGACGGCAATATCCATCAACTGACGCTGAAATTCGTCAACATAGAAGTCTAACCCCGCTTTGACAGCTGCATGATATATTATGAACAAACGCTCTATGTTGGTTGTGGACGAATAAACTATATGACCTTTATTAGGGCAGAAATGTTCAATGAATTGCTGTTGTAGGTCTTTCTCCGAAATAGAGTTATCTGTACGTGCAACATTTGTTCCCTCGCAGACCACATAATCCGCTCTTTTCCCAATAGTCTTTTTTATTTGTTGCAGAGTATCCTCTTTTCCAAAACCATGCATTCGAAAATCGCCCGTATGCAACACCTTTACATCCTCTGCCTCTATCACAAAGGCATAGGCATCAAAGGCGGAGTGATTGACATGAATTGGCGTAATGCAAAATGGACCAAATTCGACATTTGCCCCAGAGGTAAAAGTTTTTGCGCCATTGAGCCGTTCTACTAAGGCCACATGCTGTTTATTATTCATGTGGCTTGAATATGCAAGTTGGATTTCCTTTGCCACTACGCCTATATATATCGGCAGTTCTAATGGCAATTCATTGACACGACCAATGTGATCTCCGTGATAGTGAGTGATGAATAGTGCACTATGCGACAAATCACCCTTTGTGAGGCCTTCTATTTCTAACGATTCATTTTTAATTTCGCCAGGCAGCGTCTCTCCATAATCAACAAAAAGATGATGTCCATTATGCTCGTACTCTGTTACGCATCCACCAATCTGGTGGGTTCCTCGATGAATTGTTATTTTCATATCTGATTTGTTTCTTTTATCACTTGTTTGCTGTGAACTTATGAATGCTTATGCCGTCTTGTTCGTATATGGCATTCATTATTTTTGTTTGACGCGGGGTTAGACTTGCGCTGTCGCCTATCACAAAATGCTGATAACCAAAAGTGATGTTATGCGTCAAAAGGAATATCATGTCTATTTCTATTCCGTCAAAGTCCTTTTTGTTTTGCTTGTGCAGTTGTTGGCGGTAACTGCGCAATATCTGACGGCAGTTTTGCGAAAACGTCTCGGCGGGGACGTCAGCAACACTATTAGAACCCAGCAGGGCCTCGGGCGTATAGATTTCGGAAGGCAGACCATTCTCCGCCACGAGGGCGGCAAGCATCGCATCTCGCTCCTCGTTGTCTATGATTAAGAAATCGTTGGGCGAGACAAAGAGCCGCACCAAACGTGCGAAGATGGCGAGCGGCGTACCTATCCACATCTTGCTTAGGTTCTTTGTACGCCGTTTGACGAGCAGTTCCTTCACTCGCGATGTGGTGGAATTGCTGTCGGTCAGCACAAGGATGTTGCCAGCCTCGGCATTGCTATCTATCAGATAGGCTATCTGTTCCGCCATGGCCTTGCACATGGCATCTCGATGGCGTGGAAGCCTTGACCGGTATTCTCTCTGTTGCGTTTTTTCACGTGTCAAGACAGTAGTACGGACTAGAGGAAACTTTTGCGAAAAAAGATTCAGCATTGGAGTTGCCGCCGTCTGCGACTGTACCGTGACGCAGATGTCCCAATATGGTGTATCGGCAATAATTCCGTGATAGAGCAGAAATTGCAGAGGGCTGCATTGTTCAAAACCGTCTATCATCAGATGTGTGATTGGAGCATTTCGGATAGTTTCTTTGTTGCGGATGGCATCATACACCATGGCAAGGCATCTGTATGGGTCAATCGACCGCAGCCCTATACGCTGACGATAAGCCATATAGATTTGGTCGTAGAAATCCTTTACACTCCCCGAATAATCTTGGTTACGGCTCTTGTAGTGCTCATCTAATGCTCCAAAATTGTATTTTCGAGCCGTAGTATATTGCAGTATTTCATCAGCATCAATTCTTTCGATAAAACCTATTGAACAGTCTTTCCTACGAGTATAAATACTAATAAATTCATCCTTCACACTCTGCATTGCCGCCACGGCGTCTGCTTCCGTTATATAGATATAGGGCAAATCCTTTCCCACTTCCCCCAAATTGCGAGGGCCGTCAATCTTTTGAAAGCATTTCTCCTCGTTGTCTGCGGCTATAATTTTATCCAAATCCAGTTTGTCGTAGTTTTTTTCTATCATCTGATGGGCAAAGTCGTCGAAAGTGCCCACCCATACCTTGGTGAAAATCTTGCGGCGAAAGCGCTGCAGACGAATCTTGATATCCTCGGTATCTTCGTCGTTGTGCGTTATGAGCATAATGCTTTCTGCCGCCACGCCAGACGCTATAATGCTTCTGATTTGCTCCGCCCAGATTTTGTGGCGTAGTTTGCGGTCGTTGCAAACTATGACTCTTGGACCATGATAATGTTCTATACCCCATCTCAAGTCATGTTCTGCCAGCATTCTTTTGTCGTTTGTCATATATCTTTGTTTTAGTTAGTCACTATGGACGGCAAATCGCAAGTCCTATTTTCTCCTTCGTATTGCGACTTGCAAATGATTTTCTGCATATTGTCTTTGCCTATAAGCGATTCCAACTCAGATGGCGACATTGCCATACTGTTATCACTGTAATCGTTCCAACGCGTTGTAATATTCGTGATTTTCTGTTCGGGCGAGACTATCACACATATTGCCGACAATCCATAATTGTCTAACGGATAAGATGTTGTTTTTATTATACGTTGCCGTCTAAAATCGCTGCGAAGGCAGAGAAAAATCGTCGAACCGTCGGCAGTGTATTCGCGATAGGCCTCATCGGCAATGCAGATACACCAGTCGGGAATATAGTCAATATAGGCGTTGATTTGTTCAAACGATTCTATTTTTTCTACAAAATATTGCCCTTTATTTTTTTCCATTGAATCTTGTTTTCTTTTTCGATTATTGATTTTATATTTTCTCAAGTATTTTCTCCCCGTCATGGTTATCTCATCGCATCCATCTGAGTCAGTTCCATTGTTGTTCCGTATTGTGACTGTCAGCCCCCTTTTCTTTAAATATTCCTCAGAAATATATACATGACTGTTGGGAACAGAAATTGAGACTAAGTC
>CADBOH010000131.1 GCA_902796285.1 uncultured Eubacteriales bacterium
CAAGAATATTGTAAAATTCAATGCAAAGCGTTCTGGCAAGGACGTGCGCTTGTCTGTTGAATATCTTGTTGATGATATAGAGTCTGTAAAACTTTACAAGCAAATAAACGGCAAATATCTTTTGATAGATTCTGATTTTTATAATCACAAGGAACTCTTTGACAAAAAGAAAAAAGATGCCGACCGTGCAAACTATATGCTGCTAATAAAGCGCAGAAACTTTACTCCAATAAAAATTGAAAAATCTGTAAAATTGTAATCATGAAGAATATTTTTTCGTTAAGATATATATTGATGGTTCTCATTTGTTTGGGAACTCGTTGTGGCGTGTTTGCGCAAGAAAGTACACAAGAGACTTTGCCTAAAGGAAAATATGTATTTTCTCCTCATTTTGTTTACCTTAATTCTGCTATGAGTAAATATCCGAATACATGGCTCTACATTAATGTATATAATAAATCCGATTTTATATTTCAATTCAATATAAATGATTATACCGTGAATCGTTTACCTGTAGCTAAAAAATGTGCTTTTTTTCTGGAAGATTTACCGAAAGAGTTGAAATTTGAAAGTTATTATTTAAATTTTAATGGGGGTATATTTCCTGATGAATTGGCAGGAAAAAGATATTTTACATATATATTGCGTGATAATCTGACTTCAGAAATGGGATTTTGGCAAGAACAACAAGAACAACATTGGAAAAAACGTGGTTACCTCATTGATTGCTTATTTCCAGATGAATCAAATCAGAATGTAACAGGCTCAAGAGCTGAAGGGATTAGTGAGAACTTGATGGTCGATCAGCCTTCATGGGGACCTTGCAATGGAGAGCTGTTACTGTTGATAATTCCTGATACAATAAAATATGTGAATTGTCTATTAAATGGAAGAAAAAATATTAATAATCTTCTTCCATTTAATCAAGAGGTAATGATTCGTGCAACACCTGGATTCTTGCCAGAAATATATAATTGGGAATATAAAATAGGAGAAGAAGGCGAATGGAAATTTTGTAATAAAGGGGGGAGTGATTTAAAAATAAAAGGAAGTTCTATATTCAAGAATGAAGATGAATACGAAAACGCGTTGAGAGATGATGTTAAAGTATATTTTCGTGTTAAAGCTCCTACTTATGAAAAAATAGGAGAATCAGGTTTGGTTTTTGATAAAGACCATTTAGTAACTACATATTCTAATTCAGATGTATTATTAAATTACGAGCCAAGAACTATCTCTTTAAGTCTAACAGAAATTATTCCGAGTATTGAAAATACTAGTTACAAAACGGTTGATTGTGAAGGAAATGCTAAGATCGTAGTGACCTTTGATAGAGTCGTAAAAGATACAGAAGGTTTAAATATATCTATTGGTAATATAATTAAAGAGAGTCGAAAATACACATGGGAAAGTGATAAAAAAACATGTATTATTGAAGAACTTGTAAAACCGGGACAAACATATAATTTGAAAGTTGCAGGTTCTATTGCTTCTGATGCTTCTGTGACTATTGATCCATTTATCCCTTTAGCTTTTAATGGGAATCCATTGTCTGAAAACGTTTCTTGTTTTGAAGGTAAGGATGGAAGGATTACGTTTAAAGCAAAAGGTGGTAGTGGATTGTATAAAGCCATATTACACAAGTACAAAGAAAATACAAGTGAGAAAAAAGATAGTATATTATTTGAAGGAGATATTGATGCTGTCTTTGACAATTTGAGTGCAGGTAAGTATTGTGTCACTTTGTTGGATAGAAATACCGTTTTGGAGTGTAATTCTAGTCTGGATGTTTCCATCGATCAGCCATCAGAGAGCGTGAAGATAGATACTCTTAATATAATAAAAATAATGCCAAAAGCCTATAATAGTACCGATGGAAGTATATCGGTATATGTATCTGGTGGTACACCCCAAAAAGATGTTGAAGACGGTTATACTGTAATTATTAAAGATGCAGAGGGTATAAGTTATCCGTATTCAACGTTTCAGAAACAAGAAGGTGAAGAAAAATATTTATATTATTTCGAAAATCTTCCTAAAGGCAAGTTTACTATCGTGGCC
>CADBOH010000132.1 GCA_902796285.1 uncultured Eubacteriales bacterium
ATAGTGCAAAATCGTAAGATTTTTTTGAAAGTCATTTCAAATAGTTGGTTTTTGATTTATTCAAAAAGCAACAGCACATAAATTATATTATAAGAAGTTGAGAGTCGCACACAAATTTATTTGTGTATGACCGAGACGACGTAATAATGCAAATTATAGTGCTAAACCGACAGGTTTTAATTAAAATTTATTTTAATTGGTTGGTTTTAAATTTTATTTAAAATCAACAGCACATAAATTATAATATAGGAAGGTGAAGTCCGCACAAAAATTTATTTTTGTATGACCGAACCGACGACTATTTCAATTTATAGTGCAAAATCGTAAGATTTGTATTGAAACTTGTTTCAAGTTGTTAATTTGTTGCTTGTCAAGAAATTAACAGCACATAAATTATATTATAGGAAGCCGAGACAAACAAGAAAGTAAACTCTCTTGTTTGTTTCGGCTTCCTATAATATTACTTATTTACACTCCAAAGCATATAATAGGGTTAAAATAAGCAATAAACGACTTTTATTTAAATTATGGATAATTTATTAAAATATTTGTTTTTACCTTAATTTAGCCCCAAAAATCGTCTTATATTAAATCTTGACATGTTATTTTGTCTTTTTATTTTAAGGTTTAAATATAAAGCATATAGCAGCAATAAACATTTTATATTTTATTTAACTTTAATTTTTTAAAATTATAAAACTACTAAAAAGTAAAAATTGAATTTAATTATTTATCAGTTAATAAAACTTTAAATTTAATTATAATTTGTCGCTTTACAAAATTACATGTTTAAGCATAAATTAAACTAAAAAGGCTATTTAAAGCCATTTAAACATTTTTGTAGCAAAAAACTCAACCAAATATTTTTGGTTGAGTTTTTTTGTTTGTTACTCTGTCATATAGACATTTATCTGGTTATTTGCACTTGTAGCCGTTAATGTAAGTTTATTGTTTGTAAGTGTCTGATTATTGTAATTATATACATGGTCAACGGTAGAATAACCGCTTGGTAATGATTCTGTCTTAACAAGTACATTGTTTACTTTTATTGTATATGTTGATACAAGTTTGGTGAATGTTACTTCATCATCAATATGTAAATCAACATCAGAAGTATAAGTTGAATCAAGTGTGTATTTTGAACCATTATAAACATAAATATTAATTGTGTAAGATACCAATTTTTTGTAATAGATATTTATTATATTATCACCTGTTGTAGCAGATAATGTAATAGAGTAGGTATTTGACGGACTTTCTGATATAGATGCATTATTGTAATCTTCTGCTTTAAAGAATTCATATTCAGAAGTTATTGTTCCGCTCTTATCATTAGATGAACCAACTTTTATGGTATATGTTCCGCTTCCTACCACATAAGAAACTGTGTTACCTATATGCCATTTTACTTCACTTGTAACTGGTGTTCTTGTGTTACCAGTTGATGAATTTTGTTTATAGATATTTACAGTGTAACTAAGTTTAAGGTAGCAATAAACCCTTATTTCGTTGTAACTTTGTGATTCAACAAGGGTAATACTATCGCTATATGAACTAAGGTTATTACCTCCACGATCGGTTGCGTAGTTAAATTCATAAGTTGAGCCGACATCTATACTATGCAAAAGTTCTGATGTTGAACCAAGATAAGTTTTAATATAAAGTTTTCCTGATGTAATAGTGCCGGATACCCTTACTGTATCTGAAATATGATATTCAACAGTACTTGTGTAAGTATTTAGAGTTTTGCCGTATTCACTTGCGGAGGTTTGACCATATACTCTGACAATATAAGATGTAAGTTTGCGGTAGTATACAAGAACAATGTTATTATCAGAATTTCCACTAAGAATAATTGATTTGTATGCATCTCTAGGAACACCATTAGCATCATCTCTGGTATCAAACTCATATCCTGAAATTACTTTTGTATAATCATATAATTCACCAGCATAGTAGCGTGTGCCAAGACTGATGTTCTTGTATTCAATAGTTTCTGTTGATGATGGATATCTTGATGATGGATATGAACCGGAAGATTCATTATAAATTTTTACCGTAATGCTTGATACTATCTTTTTAAAGTAAATAGAAATTTTATCATTGGCATCTGCACCAAGTTGGGTAAGTGTTATTGAGTCAACATGGTTTTCATTTTCATAATCAATGTCATAATCTGGTCTGTATAATGTGGCATCTATCCATGTCAAGTTACCATTTCCGTCATCACCATAATAACGGTATGAAAGATAAGTGCTATCGTTAAATCCAACTCCGTCGCCGTATTTATCCTTTTTAACAGCAACACCTTCAAAATACGTTCCATCATCATCCATGATGTAATAATGTTCTTCGTAATAAGCATAGTTTGTAAGAATTACAACAAGGATATTGTCTTCATCTTCAACATCACCAGAAATTGTAATTGGTGTAGATTGAATATAATAAAGAAGCATTTCATCTTCGGTTGGCTGATAATCTATTGTTTCATCACTTATTATACACTGAATTGGTTCAGAGTAAGTAGAAGTATATTTTGTTGGGTCTGTTGGGCTTTGAGTACGTTTTTCAATAGTGTAGTAACGAATATATTTGTATGTTACATTAAGTACATTTGAAGCATTATTTGTAGTAATAACAAGTGGGTTAGGGTCTTGAATTGTAACATAACCAGGTTCTTCTTCAATACCTTGTTCATAGCGGATTTCATCGCCAAACATACATTCAATATCTGTTTTTACATCATAGTAATTGATTGTACCATCTGAATCTTCTTTGTAGAAGTTAATGGTGTATTTGCATACCTTTTTATATTTTACTTCCAGCACGTTAGAAGATTCGTTGCCGGATATTTTAAGTTGAGAGAAGTTGTAAAGTTTGTAACCGGTAATTTCTGGTGGTGTGAATGATGTGTAAGTGTTAACACGGCCTGTACCGGAAAGGTCTTCTTCATCAACGCCATAAACTGTAGGGTCTGCAACAAGATCAAAGTTATTTGCATTGCTTGAATTCTGAAGGTAGAACTTAACAGTGTAAGAAGCATTTATGTAGTACCTTACTGTATAAACGCTTGTTCCGTTTGGATCAAGTTCAAGGAAATTATAATCAACAGAATAGTCATGTGCAGCGCCTGCTGCCTTTGTTTTTTCAGGTGGAACATAATCAGGTCTGTGATTTGCAACACCTGTACGATTTACTATTTCATCAGGGGTTTCCGAGAATGAGCCATCGTTTTGTTGTTCGTAAAGGTTTACTGTGTAATTAACAATGTTATTGTAGTAAACCGGTACGGTATTGCCCGAACTTCTCAGTGTAACGGCATCTTTACGTTCTATAACATAATTTACGCCGCTTACTGTAAGATTATCAGGTACAAAAGACAGGTCAGAAGCCTGTGAAAGGTATCCGTTTTTAGTTTCTGTGCTGTAAGGAGTTGTAGCTCCGGAGCCATTGCCGTAATATCCGTTAGAATTCATAAGGAATGTCTGAACTGTGTAAGTAACCCTCTTTTCATAATAAATCATAAGGATATTAGAAGCATCTGGGTACAATGTTATTGGAGTAAAGTTGTAAGGAGTGTAGTTGTAAGCAACATCGTATCCGCTTATTGCAGGTGCTGTATATACCGTAGAGTTAATTTCATCACCAATATATCCGAATCCGGTAAGAGTGTAATCACCAGTAACAGTATAACTGTTAAGGTTAGACTGATAATAATATTTTCCGTCTTCACTACGAATATAAATACTTACACGGTAATTGATTTTTTGTTTAAGGTAAGCCCTTATTGTGTAATTACCATTACCATCAATGGTTATTGAGGTTACAGACCTTGAAGTATCAATAGCGTAAGAAGAGTTATCATTTGTGTAATTAATTGTGTCACCAAAGTAAGCAGTGTAACCAACTGTTGATGATGGTGTTACAGGATAAGAAGTTTCGTGAGTATCTTCATCATAATCCTGCAAATATGTTTCAACAGTGTAGTTATATATCTTTTTGTAGTAGAACACAATGTTGTTAGTGGAATTTGTGTTAAGAGTAATGGCATTTACAGTCATGTAAGGTGCCTCTCGGTTAACGACATATCCTGTCCTTGTTTCAGGTGTAAGGAATACATTTGTTCCTGCGTAACTTGAATGCACTTCGGTAAGTTCATCCTGAAGAATGTATGAAGCAGAGTTATCTGCCTGAATATATGTCAGTACTGTGTATTCACATGGCCTTGAGAAAGATATTGTAAGAAGGTTAGATGCTGCATCTGCAACAAGTCTTATTTGCTCAAAGTTATTAAGTTCGGTGCCTGATTCTGCAATAACAGTGTACTGTGTTCTGTCGCCGATATAACATTTTATTGTGTTGCCACCAACAGTGTACTCTGTCATTGTTACAGGGTCACTTGTCACTATTGTACCATCTGCCTGTTGTGTTTCGGTAACAACGGTAAGAGATGTAGGTATTTTGTAACAAGCGGTAAGTGCATTTGTTTTGCCTGAAGTAAGTTTTTCAGGGAACTGCTTATATTCAATAAGGTCAACGTTTGAATATCCGTAAGCAGCCAGTGATCTTGATGTGTAAGAAAGTACATCGCCGGCATATCCGGTAAGTCCGGATTGAGTAGCGGCATCAATTGTAAGGTATGTACCATTTTCTTGTTGTACCTGTGTTAATATAGAGTATGTAACAATCTTTTTGTACTTAACAATAATTGCATTTGTTGCATTGCCAACAAGTGTCATTGTAAGTCCAGGAGTAGAATTTGCCTCATCCAGTACATATCCATCAGGTGTAGGGGTAGTGTAATCAATCACATTACCGGCATAAGCGGTACCATCGGTAGTATTAGGGTTACCATAAGTGCCAGTTGTTGATGGCCAGTACACATCTATTCTGTAACGTGTCCTTAACTTGTAGTAAATATTTATTGTGTTTGAGCTGTCACCGACAAGGGTAAGTGTTGTTGTAAGTGTTATTGTAGAAAGGTCCTCATCAATATCATAACCCGTTCTTTTTTCGGTGTAACCAACAATGTCTCCGCAATAGTAATTTACATCAACATCATTTACCTTATGAGTGGTAAATGTTTCGGTAGATTCTCTGTCATATTCACCGGAATTATCCATTACATAGATATTAAGTGTGTATGAGCATTTTTTAAGATAATAAATGCTTATCTCGTTAGAAGAATCGCCGTAAAGCCTTATCTGAGGTGATTTAGGTGTTGTATAATAGAATACAAATTTGTCGGCATTTGCAACCAAAAATTCTTCGTTTGATGTTTGTTGAGTAAGGTGATATTTTGTTGAAATTCTATATCCGGTAGGGGTTGTTGCAAGTGTAACAACATCATCCGGATAGAAGTTTGTATCAACACCATTTATTTTGTGTGTATTATATGTAATTTCTGTTTTTGTGAAAGATGTTTTGTCGGTATCTGTATTGTTTTGTTTGTAAATCTTAACTTTAAGTGATACACGTTTTTTGTATCTTATAACCAGTTTATTACGGGAAGAATTACCATTAAGGGTAATAGTAGTAGTAGATGTAGGAATATCCAGGTCATATCCTGCAGGGGCAGGGTCAGAATAGGTTATTGGATCGCCTATATGGTAGATATTTTCGGTTGTAGTTGTAGAACTGTCGTAAGAACCGGCATCATTTTGA
>CADBOH010000133.1 GCA_902796285.1 uncultured Eubacteriales bacterium
CCTCTGGAGTTATATGAGTACTCGGTCGTGTGATTGGAAGAGTCGGTCATTGAGGCGACCTTTCCGAGCGCCGTATACGTATAGGTTACGGTTTTGCCTGTTGCATCTGTAACCGTGATCGGGAGATTCAGACTGTTGTACGTAGATTCGGAGATCACATTTCCTTTAGCGTCCAGCATTCTCAGAATGTTTCCGTTGGCGTCGAAAACCGAAGTAAAGACGTTGTTCCTTGCGTCGGTGACGGTGGTCCTTCTTCCGATCGCATCATAACCGTATCTGATGATGTGGTTGTTGGCGTCAGTGACAGAAACAAGCTGATTCTGAGCGTTGTACGCATAAGCGGTAGAGTGGTTCAGAGCGTCTGTGACAGTCAGAAGATTATTGTTTGCATCATAAGTATATGTCGTAGTATTACCTTTTGCGTCAGTTTCACTAAGCTTGTTACCAAACGCGTCGTACGTATACGTTGTCGTGTTGCCCAGCGCATCCGTCACGCTGAGAAGATCACCTGCGTTTGAGTATTCATACTGAGTCAGCCCTGAAGCCGCATTTGTTTTTCTGATCACTTTGGAAAAAGCGTTATACTGATAGTTCGTGATATTGTTATCTGCGTCTTTTTCAGTCAATACATTGCCGAGCGCATCGTAAGTCCGTTTGGTTACAGCGCCTTTGGGATTAGTGATCTTTAAAACGTTTCCGACAGCATCAAGTATGAAGCTTTCGACGGCTCCGTCGGGATAATGCTTTGAAACAACTCTTCCCGCGTTATCATAGCTTGTGGTAGTGACGTTATTGGCTTGATCAGTCACGGATATCACTCTGTCTTCTCCGTCATAAGTGTATGAGACCGTCGTATTGTTCGGATAAGTGATCGCCGTATTTTTCATATTTCCGTTATAGGAATAATACGTCGTGTTTCCGTTAGCGTCGGTTTCCGAAGTTTTCTGATTATTTCCGTCGTAGGTAAATGACAGCGTGTTACCGAGCGCGTCGGTAGTACTCAGAAGATTTCCGTTTGCGGAATACGTGTACGAAGTGGTGTGATCGTCAGCGTCGGTCTTGGTCGCTATAAGTCCGTAAGAGTTGTACGTGAAATGAACCGTATTTCCCGCCGGGTCTGTCAAAGACGTAAGATATCCGTTTTGATACGAGTAAGTTTCTGCGTTCTTACTGCCGATTTTTTGGGATGCGGGGAGATTATCAGCTCCGTATGCGGTTATAGTGGTGGTTCCGCGCAGATCTGTTTGCTGGGTGACCTGGTTTCTGGAGTTGTAAACAAACGATATCTGAGGAGCTACAGAATTGATCTTGGGCAGAGTTATTCTGGTAATATTTCCCTTAGAATCATAGTTGATAGTCGTTCTGTTTCCGTTCTTATCGATAATCAAGTACGGTTTATTGAACGAGTTATAATACTTTGTTACAGTCTTGCCATTCGCATCTTTAGTTTTGGTAAGATTAAAACGAGAATCATACTCGTAAGATTCGGAATTACCGTTTTCGTCGGTATACTTTACAAGGGAACCGTAGCAGTCAAATTCTCTGATACTGGTTTTTCCGTTTCGGTCGGTAGTTCTTCTTTTGCAACACAAGTATTCAAAGGTAGTCCTTCTCGAACCGGTAATACCGTCTTTTTGGGCAATAACTCTTCCGACAGAATCGTATGTGTTCTCAAAATAGCAGACGTTATTGGCATCATAACCTTTTAGTACTCTGCCAACGGAATCATAGGTGTATCTCAGCGTATTTCCGCATGCATCTCGAATGAAGGTAAGACTGTTGTCGGTATAGGACAAAACGACCTGTCTTGATGCATTGTCATAAATTCTTACGATCCTGCAGCAACTGTCTTTTTCGAGATACAGACATTTATTTGTTACCTTATCCTTAATCGAGGTCGTATAACCCGAGTATGTTATGACTGTTTCGAAACCCTGATGATCAACGATTTTTGCAAGACGTCCTTCTCTGTTGAAGTATTCAACGTGATCCTTGTTGCAATCAAGAATATACGGATTGGTTTGAGTGTTATCAACTGTCAGAACGTACCCGTTTCTGTTACTGCTTACACAAGTAAACGAGGTATTGCTCGGGTTTGAAGAAACGTATCTTGAATACTCAGAAGGACTGTTGAAGACAAACGCTTCGTTTCCTCGTACAACAACATGTTTTTCGTAGTTGTGATACCATCCTTTTCCGAGGTCGCCTGCAACAAGCTTTCCTGAGTCGTATTTTGCCTCAAAACTGAGATTCTGTCCGCCAAACAGCGTCATAAGGGTGTTTGTGATCACGTGAGCGCCGGTATATACGTCGACCGGGTCAGCAACGGTATTATTGGAGTTGCTTGTGTTTTTTGGTTCTTCTTCTGAAGGACAAATAGCAGTAGCCTTGACAAAGACCTTACAAGAAGCACTTACATTGCTTCCGTCTCTGGCTGTTGCGGTTATTCTGGCTGTACCGGGAGAAACAGCGGTTATCATCCCTGTAAACTTATTGACACTTGCAATGTTTGGATTATTGCTAGACCAGTAAACACCGGGAGTCGTGACATTACCGGGGCAAACGTACGCAGTCAAACTCTCTCTTCCGTCTTTATACATGTTGATGCGATATTTGTTTAATGTAATATTCTGAACATATATCGGACTGTTGACGGTAACTCTGCAAGTTCCGTACTTACCGCTTCCGTCAATAGCTCTGGCTTTGATTATTGCAGTTCCGATACCGACTGCTCTGATCAATCCGCTGTTGGGGTTGACAGTGGCAACACAGGTATTACTGCTGCTCCAAACAACCGTTCTCGTATATGCATCACAAGGACAAACAGTTGCATGAAGATAGTATGACTCGCTTAAAGAAAGAGTTTTCGTTGAAGGAGATACACTAACCGAGTTAACAAGAGTATGACCTGTTACGGTAACTCTGCAGGTTCTCGAAACGTTGCTTCCGTCCTGAGCTCTTACCGTGATAGTTGCAATACCGGTTGAGTGAGCATACACTCTTCCGGAACTATTGACTGTTGCAACGCAAGTATTGTTGCTTGACCATTTTAAAGATTTATTGGTCGCATTACTCGGATTGACGGTTGCATTCAACTTATATGAATAACCTTGCTCAATTGAAACCGAGGTGGTATTTAAGCTTATCGAACTGACCGGGATGTTATTTGTAACCGTAATGGCAATAGTGTCCTTAACGCTGTAATTTTCAGTCGACCAAGCCGTGATGATTGCTGTTTTCCCGGTTTCTGAACCGGTCCTGACCATTCCGGAGGTGGGATGGACCTGCACTACGTCTGATCTGTCACTTGACCATGCAATCCCCTGGCACGTGGCGTTTGAAGGACAAACACTTGCATTGAGAAAAAAAGTGGTGTTGGGAGGATAGGGATTATATGTTTTTTTAGGGTAGATGCTTACGCTGTTAACATGGATCATCTATTCTCACCTTCCTTAAAACATCTTATCAATTATTACTTGTTCGTTTCTTACAAGATCAAGGTTAAAACTCGTTTCCACTCTTGAGTCGTTTTCGATCTTATGGCAATTTCTTCCGTACTGCCATACAGCTATAGCGTCTCTGCTGATCCCTGAAGGAGCATAAGGCTCCCAATTGTCGGGGTGAATAAGATGAGTAGTCATCATTTCATCGTACTCCTTTATCACAGGAGAAACCGCCCATATCAGACACTTTTTGAAGATCTCATTATCGTTCTGGATTCCGCGACTGAACTCACGGTCGAATTCAAACTTTGCATCGGTATTAGCTTTGAATCCGGGAGTAAATCCTTCTACAAGCATTTCTTTTGCAAATGCAAGAAGGAATTTCTTTTTAACAGGCTCTTTTTCGCCGATCTCAAGAAAGATAGCCGTTCCTTCTTTGATTCCGAGCTCGATTGCTTTAATCCCGATCTGTTTTGCCAGAACTCTGCCCTGAGTTTCTGTTTCTTTACCTTCGGCGGAAGAAAAGTAAAGAAGGATCTGACACCCTTTTCTGTGGATAAAATCGATTTCCTTTTTGGTAAGAGCATTTTCGCCGGTAAGATTTCTTCCGTAGAAATTGGGATAGATCTTATTTCGTACAACCCATTCAAACTGATCAAGATTGTTCTGAAGATGGTCGTCGGATTTAAAAGAAGAATCAACTCCAAAAAGCAGTCGATCAACTTTTTTTGCCACCTTAGGTTCGGTGAGGGCAGGGGACGAAAATACGATCTTTTCCTCCTTTTCTTCTTCCATTAGCATTCTGGTTCTGTAAGCATTTCTGCAAGCCATAGTTTTTTACCTCTTTTCATTTTAAGATTTTTGTTTTGCAGCTGCGATGTGACCATCCTATCATTCAATCCTGACAGTTTATGTCTCAATTAAAACCTGTCGTTAAGGGAAAAAACCAGGACACTATTTGTCCGGGTTCCTTGATAGAATGGTTTTGCAGCTGTGAAAAACGAAAGGAAGTGAACAAATGGAAGATGTCTATATTACATTAGAAAGACACGACGAGAGAATCCAAAACATCGAGAAGGATCTAATCGAGCTCAGGAACGTGCAAGTTGAAATAAGGTCAATGAATGAAACGCTTGTAACTCTTGCTAACGAGTTGAAACACACCAATGAACACCTTGCGCGCCATGAAAAAAAGATCGATGAATTGGATCAACAGCCGAAACAGAGGTTAAACCAAATAATTACTGCTATAATTGCGGCTTTGGCGGGAGGACTGATATCGGCGATGATAAGCATGTTATTTATTAAATAGGAGGTGACGATATGCTGACTCCTAATTCATCTTATATTGCATACGGAGTTACGGTCAACGAGAAGATTATTCCTGACGGCACCAGATGGCAAAACGGCGAGAAAGCTTTGAAGGCAGGGTTTTACGGCGGTTCTTTGTATAAAATGGAACGAAAGCTTACAAACAACACCGGAAAAGCCCTATCGGTTACTATTCACAACACTAACGATCTGCTCAACGTTGAAGACGATGGCGAACAGTACACCAGAGCTACTTTTAACGAGAATATGGGGTCTGCCCGAGTTCATTTTTATGTAGACGATAAATGCGCCTGGCAGAATTTGAAAGCAGGAACCGGAATGATCCCCGCTGACCCTGTAGGAGAAGCTGAGGTGAGCTGGCATGCTGGAGATGGGTCTGTTTCAGACGGAGGAAATATGACTAGTATCAGCATAGAAATAATTATGGGCGATTCTGCTGAGAACGATAAAAAAGCCTATGATAACGGTGCTCGCCTTGCCGCTTGGCTCCTTCGCAAACACGGTCTCAAACCCGAAAACGTTGTTTCTCATACGTATTGGGTCAATAAATCGGAAGGAAAAAAGTTCAGCGATGTAGACGAACAATGTACCGCTATGATTTACGGCAAGAAGTGGTGTCCTTCGTACATCTTTAAAAGTTATGACCACAATACTGCTTTGAAAAACTGGAAACGTTTCAAAGATACAGTCAAACACTATTACGACTCCTTTGATAACTCTTTACATGCAAATGATTTGATCATCGAAGAAATCAAAGATGAAACAATCTATGCAGGAGATCTGGTTGAACTGTCGAATGACGCCTTGTACTACAACAATCAGCCTATTCCCGCTTGGGTGAAAACCCAGAAATGGTTTGTAAAATCGATTTCCGCAGACAGAGCGGTAATTGATAAAAACGAAGGCGGAAGTAATTCTATTTGCTCCCCGGTAAATGTTCGGTACTTAAAACTCGTCAGACGAGCGATCAAAGAAATCAGCAGTAATTTTTCAAGGTATTTAGTTAAAATAACAACTAACGATCTGAATATTCGGACCGGTCCGGGAACTGATCATTCTGTTTCAGGACACATAGTTGATCGAGGCGTTTATACGATAGTTGAAGAATCAGCCGGCAGCGGAGCTTCCCTCTGGGGAAAACTTAAATCCGGCGCAGGGTGGATCTCTCTTGACTATGCAAAGAGGGTGAGTTGACAATGGAATTCTTTGACTGGACGACTTTGATAACTCATTCCGGTGCATTGGTAATGGTCATGATCATAACTCAGCTTACCAAAGAGATAAAACTGATAAAAAAACTGCCGACACAGATTTGGAGTTATATAATAACATTACTTATCCTGTACCCGGCTTATTTGTTTACAGGGCAACTGACCGTGTCAAACGCTGTTCTGATTCTTTTCAACAGCGCGGTAGTGGCTCTGTCTGCAAACGGAGGATTCGACGCTTTGAAAAGGTCTTTTCCGACTTTATTTAACTGAATAAAACACAAAACCTCTTGCAACAAATGCAAGAGGTTTTCATTGCGGTCAGAATCTGTCCCGGTTAATAACTAAAATAAGAAAAAAACGGAGGTGTATGTTATGTTTATAATCGGGTTCGTCTTTGGCGGTGCAATATGCGTCTTTTTATTTTTCGCCACAATCATTCTTTGGAAAGGAGATTTTGACTTTGTTAAGAAAAAATACTCCGGCAATCCGAGGATTTTTATTACGGGAGATAAACACCGTGATTTTAAAACTGTTAAACGCTTTTGTAAAAAGAATCAAACCACCCTGTCCGATTGCCTTATCATACTCGGTGACTCGGGCATCAATTATTATGAAAACAAAAAAGATAAAAAACTCAAGAAAAAAATCAGCAAGTTAAATATTACATTATTCTGTATACAAGGAAATAAAGAAAGACGTGCAAATACCATTTCTTCATACGGGGTAAGAAGTTATTGCGGCGGAATAGTTTATTGTGAACCAAAATACCCGAATATTCTTTTTGCTGTAGATGGAGACATTTACACCTTTGAAGGAAAAAGGTTTATGGTGATCGGAGGCGCCCACAGCGTTGACAAACAAAGATGTATTGCAGAAGGCAAACCTTTTTTTGACGATGAGATGCCAAGTTTTGAAATCAAGCAAAGAGTAGAAAAAAACCTTTTGGAAAATAGAGAGATATTCGGTTTTTTAACTCACACTTGTCCTATTAAATATATTCCAACGGAAATGTTTATTTCAAACAGAACGGGGACTCAAAAGAAAAAAAGAAAAAGGAATAAAAAATATGAACTTGATATTGATCGTTCAACAGAAGAATGGCTCGGAAAAATAGAGAGCTCCGCTGTTTACAAAAAGTGGTACTGCGGGCACTATCATATTGATAAGCAGATCGAAAAGATCACAATGCTTTATCATGAGTTTCAAAGGATAGAATAACGATGTTCAGCGATTTATTAAAAGAGTTTATAAGTCCGATTACGGCAGTGTTTCTAACAATATCATTGGGCTGTATTGTGGGAAGGATAAAGGTTTTAGGCTTTTCACTTGGTCTATCCGGAGTGCTGCTGATTTCTTTGATTGCGGGTGTGCTTTTTGAGATTTTCCCGGATCACTTTGGATCTAACGAACAATTTGTCGATCTTCTGAAACTCTTTTCCAATATTGGCACAGCGCTTTTTGTAAGTTCTCTTGGAATTATGTCAGGTCGGACTTTTTCCGGGTGGAAGAAAAGCTATTTTAAAAGCATTTTAATAGGTTCTTTAGTCGTCGCTGCAGATTACTTGATTTTAGTTTTAATTAAAACAATATACAAAGGTTTTGACAATGGACTGTTGCTGGGAACGTTTTGCGGCTCTTTGACAAGCACTCCCGGACTGGCTTCCGCCTTAGAGAGAAGTGACGGTGCTATGGCCGGTTTGGGATACGGAGCTTCTTACCCTTTTGGTGTACTGTTTGTCGTTTTTTTCGTTCAGTATATGGCAGAACGAAAAACTCAGCATGAAGATAAGCCGGTAATTGAGCAAAGGAAAAAAAGTGATCCATTATACCTTTTTACAGTAATATCATTTTCGGTTATTATTGGATATTTGATCGGAAATATTGAGTTTCCCGGTTTAAACATTTCATTAGGTAACACCGGCGGGATCCTTTTATCAAGTATCTTTATAGGAGCAATCACTAAAAACAAGATAAGTATTGCAGATGAATCAAATCTATCTGTTTTAAAAAATCTTGGACTTGTATTCTTTTTTTCCGGATCAGGAATTATTTCCGGTCTTCATTTGTCAGGAAACGTCACCGTATTATTGTTTGTATACGGAGCGATCTTTTCGATTTTTCCTGTTGTTTTTGGATACTTGATATCAATACTTGTTACGAAGGATAAGAATAAGAGCTTACAACTTGTGTGTGGAATAATGACGAGCACGCCCGCTATCGGGGCATTTCTTGAAAGACAGTCATCCGATGATCTGTCTTCATATTCGTTATCATATATCGGCGCTTTAGTGTCGATCATCTTTTTTATGAAATTATAAAACGGAGGATTATACAATGAATGAGAACACAACCCACAATAACGCGGAAAAGATCATCTATAGTGTTAAAGATGACGCATTTCTGCCCAAATATGCCGGAGTATTGTTTACAAAAAAGAATAATGATGCTTTTCTTACGGGCTTTGACATCAAGATAAAGAATAAAATCGAAAAGTTTTTTGAAGAAAAACAGGACCCGGATATCCTGATATGCAAATGTGATCCGACCGATCAAAACAAAATCAGAACAGGAGCTGTGATCGAAGAAGAAGGTGTTACGGAGTACTCGTTCTTTAAGCTCAACTGCGAAAAAGACGAAGACGTTGTGCTGATAATCAGAGTTTCACGACATCAGAAACTTTGGGTGAATTATAAGCTGATAAATATTAATAAGCCCGATGATGTAATGACCATAATTTCTCTGAAAAAAGGGTTGAATTCCATTGTTTTTGAGTCTGCGGATACTCATAAGACCGATACGTTATTCGTTAGGATCAGTACTCTTACATACGAAAAAAGTGTTTATCCTAAAATAATAGATGACAATATGATAAATCCTAATGACTATTGCTATATCTATGATAACGGATACTATTTTCCTGACGAAAACAAAAAATACAAGATGTTGTTTTTTCCAAACAACGAACCCAACGAAGTAAAGTCACGAAAAGCCATAATTGAAGTGTACAGGGTATTTCCTTCTGAAACACAAGAGAAAGAAGAGTTGGTTTATGCTTGTAAGATTGATCCCAAAAAAGCTTTAACTATTGATTTTTCTATGTTTGATGATCCCGGTAGTACCGTCTTCTTTTCTTTGCGTCTGAAATATAAATACAAGGATGGGTTAGAGCATAAAAGCACTGTCCGAGTTTCCACGCACAAAGCAGAGCAGGCGGTAGAAGTTATGAAAATACTATTGAATGACAGAATCAACAACAATTCAAGTACTCCTTACGACAAGTTGACTGCGAAATATTATTTGGAAACTATCAGTTCGTCGATAAAAGACGTCAGAAAATTGGATGCTATTCAGGAATATTTCAGAAAGTGCAATAAGATTCATAAAACGGGACACTTTGACGATGAAATATACAGAGAGGGTTTTAAGAAGGTATTATTTTACAGCAATACTTTTGAAACTATAGATATGTTTTTTGCTTATCTTCCTCCTAACTATGATAAGGATAAAAAGTATCCGCTGATTATTTTGGCAAATACAAATGACAGGGTACACGGAAGATATTTTGTTAATTACCGCTATGAGGATATTATTGCTATAGACGTTTCTCTTAAAGGAATTACTTTGGGCAGTTATATAGGAGAAGCGTCGATCAATGACGTGATGAACGAGGTTGGAAAATACTATAAATATGACGAAGACAGGGTTTATATTACCGGATATTCAAACGGAGGAGCAGCTTCAATTTCCCAAGCTCAACTGTACCCCGACAGATATGCAGGCATCCTTCCTTTTGCCACCGGGGCGTTCAACCCCAATAATGCCGTTAACGTGTCGAATTTGAAAGTTATAGCGATCACGGCGACGAATGATAACAGATATTATGTTTTTCGTTCTATAGATAAGATGATGAAGGAAATCAATCACAAAGATTATACTTCCTATAACCCTAAAGACTTTTCTCATGTTACGTCACATTTCCTGTGGATCAATAGAAAAACAATAAAAGAGCTGCTTGAAAGTGAGAGAAATAATTATCCCGAAAACATTGAGTTTGTCACATCAAGGAATCGTTCGCGAAAGGCTTATTGGGTGGAGATACACTCTATCGAAAAAGGCAAGAAAACCGCGAAGATCCAAGCTGCGTTGGTCGACCGTGATATTAGTATTAATATCGAGAATGCAACGGGTTTTACAATTCATTTGCCTCCTACCGTTGCAAACAATGATTTTTCGTTAACGATCAACAAAAATGCTCACTTTGATTTTCAGAAAAAGAACAGAAAAACCGTTAATGTTAAAATAAAAAACAATAAATATTTTTTATGCAGTAAACAGCAAAGAATTACAGATCAGCACAAAGGAAACGGACTTCTTGACGTATACATAGATCCGCTTGTCATCGTTGTTCCGGACAAAGACGAAAAAGACAGTCAAATGACTAAATCTGCGCAAACGTTTTCAAATCCGACTACAAACGGTTTTGATCGAAGAATATATATATCTTATCCCGTAAAGTCCTATATAGACTTATTCGATTTAAAAGAAGTCAAAGAAAAAAGTTTAGTTATCTTTGACGACGGATCAGATAATGTTGTTCTGAATGAAATACGAAAAAAGGCAAAAATCAAAACAGAAAAGAATGGTTATCGGTATAAAAATAAGAAGTATATTGGTCCGTATTGTATCCTTCAGTTGGTTAGAAGTCCGTGGAACAGATCTCGAAACATTCTTCTTATAAGCTCGAGTGATGAGGAAATGATAAAGAAGAATTACTTTACCCGTCAACTGATAATGCCGACGTATACCAAAGATTACAATCCCTTTTGGGGAAACGATGCATTGATATACGACGGCAGGAAATACAAAGTAATATTTGAGTTTGGGATGGAAATACGTGATACGGAACAGCAAGTGTGACCCCCTAAATGTAAATAGGACTGTAATTGTCCTATAAAGCAGATATACTGTAACTGCAGCTGCAAAACAATAATTTTAAAATGAAAAGAGGTAAAAAACTATGGCATGCAGAAGAGCTTATAGAGCGATGATTGAGGCGGAAAAAGAAACAGCCGCAATACTCAGCTCTGCAAAAGAAAAAACCAAAAAGGAAATAAACCCGGCAGTTAAAGAAAAAATGCATTTTTCAAAACTGTTGTTTGGAGTGGACTCAAAAACAGCAACAAATACTGTACTCCAAAACAACATTACGGTATTCGAATGGGCGAAAAGAAGCAAGATATATCCCGGTTTCTGGGGAAGACAGATCAATGGAGAAAACTCTCTGAGTAAAAAAGAAATAGAGTTTCTCCACAGTAAAGCGTGCAAGATAGCCGCAATATATGATGATGAAGAACCTAAAGAAACCAAAGAACAGGGGAAAATACTTGCCAAGAAAATAATGCTTCGTGTAATTGATCTTAAGATACCGCCGAAAAAAGCAATCTTTTTAAAAATCGGCGAAAAAGATACCGTGACGGAAGAATTCCTGAAATCCTATGTGGAAACCATGCTGATAGAAGGAATGATCCCCGGAATAATGACAAACACTGACGCCAAATATCCCTTCGATATAGTTTTCGGTAAAGCAGTTCAAAAAAACAAAGAATTGTTTGAAAAGTGTGTTATTTGGGCTACGGCACCCACTATGGATCAATACGAAAACATTACAACGATTTCCCTCAGCGTTCCGGAAAAATGGGCACCGTTTGCACCTTCAGGAAAAACCAAGAAAGACATTGCAATTTGGCAGTATGGCATAGATTGTGATCCAATCGAGGATGAGAGCGAAAACGAAGTGGATTTCAATGTGGATCTTGTTGCAGATGACAGAGTGTTGATCGAAAAGATGTTCTGATGACAAGGAGAATAGTATGAGTTACGTCAATTCAATAACGATTTATCCACGACAAATAACAATGCGAAAAGAGGACTATTACTACAACGTTAGAGTAGAAGTATGTCCGAGTAACGCTGATAAAGATCTTATTTGGGCTGTGTCGGATGAATCAATAATAGAATACAATCAAACAGGAAGATATATTTATGCGAAGAAAAACGGAACTGCCTATCTAAGAGCATATGCTACCGACGGAAGCGGTGTAGTAGGATGTTGTAAAGTTACGGTACATACTAACGTAAATATCGAAACCATTACACTCGACAGAACAGAAATTACAATAGAAAAAGGAGACTGTGCAATTTTAACTGCTTCGATCTGTCCTCCGAACGCAACGAATAAAAGCCTTCGGTGGTATGCAAATCATTCAAACGTAAGCGTAGAGAACGGAGTGGTGCGTGGACTTTCGGAAGGAACTGCAATTGTTACAGCTCGAGCGAGGGATATCGGCTCTGCCTCTGCAACATGCACGGTTCACGTTACAGAACGTATACTTGTAAACAGCATTGATTTGAACTTTTCGACTTTGCTGTTGGATAAAGGCGATACACAGGTGTTATACGCTACAGTTTGTCCGTCAAACGCAACAGACAAATCATTAAATTGGTATAGCAGTGATATGACTACTGTTCATGTTAACCGTCACACCGGTGTTATTACAGCACAAGAAGTAGGAACGGCAACTATAACTGCTGTGGCTGCAGATGGAAGTGGTGTTTACGCACAATGCGTTGTAACGGTTCAGCAATTCATACCGGTAAGAGCAATTTATATCTGTGATCCTTGCGGACCTCTTACTGTAGGAGATGAGTTTTATTTGAATACATCAATAACGCCAGAAAACGCAACCGACCAGTCTTTGATGTGGGAGAGCAGCAATCCTAGTGTTGTAAGCGTTGGAACATATACAGGTTACATAAGCGCGGTTTCAAGGGGCACCGCAGTAATAACAGCGAGAACTTTTAACGGCAGTGTTTCAAAAAGTATCAGTTTGACTGTTTCAAAAGAAAAAGTTGAAATTGTTAAAGAAACTGATGGAATTATTATAAGGTTTTTAGGTGGAACAGTTAAATGGAAATGTATTAACTATGATTTAGAACTTGGAGAACCATTAAGTTGCTCATTTGAGATAGGTATGGCAAGAATGGCGTATAATGCTCAACAATGTTATTCTAATGAGCAATTAGCTTTTATATATTTGGTTGATCCTTTAGGACTTTCGTATTATTTAAAGAATTACAATTCCATTAAAAACATACAGACTACTGAAGATGAAGATTATCAATTACTATTTTTAAAAGATAATGTATTCGAATTAATCTTTGGTGAAAGACCTAAATACTATTCCGTTATAAATGATTCACTAATTGAGACACATTTTTACAATGGGATAACTGGTTGTCTTAGATTGAGTGTATATTCGTCTGCAGAAATGATTTTTGGACAGCACGTGATAGATACTTCATCTTGGTTTGGTCTCATTTCTTCTATTTTTACGAGTATCTTTTCGGGTATCACTAATGTAATAGAAGAAGGTAACAAAATATATAGCATTTCAGATATTACCAACAACGCAGTTAATTTAAATAAAGCTGTGAAGGCATATTATTATGGTAAGGGAGCTTCTGACTTTTTGGAGGATCAGTTTAATTCATGGTTCAAAAATGAAGTGATGGGGAAAATATGCGGAGGATCTAATGTTGAATTCATGAATTGGATAGTACTATTTACCGAAATTGGTGTTAACGCTATGTTCTATTATTTTGAGAGCCTTATACCACCTGATGCAATTGAAATTAATATGATTAAAAAACTAGCTAATCATACATACTATGTTCCTATTATAATATCCGGAAGTATTACAAGAACGCTTGAAGAAATATACGACTTCTCTCAGCTTTTGTAAACAATGCATTAAAGATGATATTATTAAGCTGCCAAATCAAAAATGGCAGCTTAATAATATCATAAAAGATTATTTCAGATTTGGTATTGCAATTACCACACCTGAGTTTTGTACCCGTTCCACGTTCCGCCGAAGCCTTCCGCGCCTTCGTGGTAGTAGACCGTGATTTTTTCACTTTTATTCTTTTTGATCGGTTGACCGTCTTCGATCGAGTAA
>CADBOH010000134.1 GCA_902796285.1 uncultured Eubacteriales bacterium
AAATTTCACATCAGCAGCAATTACCTCATGCCCTCTATCAAGCAGCTCCTTAACCACATATCTTCCTATATATCCATTTGCACCTGTGACCAAAATTTTCATATTTAACCCTTTCTAATCCGCAATAATTTACTATCATATAAACAACTATGATACAGAATATTTCTTTTATAAAACGTCGGCAAAATGCACCTTAAGTCTTTGGAAAACCTTGTATCCAAATACATATATGATTATAACAGTTATCCAAAACACCAGTGTCCACTTCGGTCTTTGCCATAACCACACCTTAACAAGAAGTGAATCTCTAAAACCATTTACCACATAATATACAGGATTAAGCTTCATAATAGTGTCAAGCTTAGGCATAACATCTCTTATATTCCACATAATCGGTGTAGCCCATATACCCACCTGCAAAATAATAGCAATTATCTGATTTAAATCACGGAAAAAAATGACTGCCGCGCTAGTAAAATATACAAGTCCCAAAACAAATACATACATACAAATTATGTAATATATAAGCTGTATCGTATACAAATCCGGATAGTATCCGTAAAAGCACTGGAACAGCACTATAAACGTCACAAAGAACAAATGTATGAAAATCGCAGATGTAACCTTTACTATGGGCAGTATATCTATCTTAAATACTACTTTCTTTACCAGATAGCTGTATTCCATAAGAGAATTTGTACCCGATGCCAAGGCCTCCGAAAAAAAGAACCATGGCACAAGTCCAGCCATAAGCCACAGTATAAAAGGATAGTTCATGGTTTTTCCGGAACGAAGTCCTATATCCAAAGCAAACCAATATACCAATAACATGATAATAGGCTGCACAAACGCCCAAACTATACCAAAATACGAACCGGCATATCTGGTTTTGAAATCATTTTTTGCAAGGTTAATCACAAGTTTTCTATTGAAGATAAAATTATCAACAATGCCATACAGCACGCCCTTTTTGAACTTCTCTTTTTTACCCATCCGAAGCTTCTCCTACTTCTTGTAATCTTTTATACCATTCCAATTATGATCCTTTTCGGATATAATAAGCTCTTCCTTTGTCATGCCCTCAGGTATCGGCCAATCTACTCCTATATCAGGATCCGACCACAAAAGTCCTCCCTCGTCATTTGGATGATAAAAATCTGTGCACTTATAACAAAACTCAGCACTTTCAGATAATACTATAAATCCATGTGCAAAATTTTTAGGTATAAAAAATTGTTTTTTATTTTCATCAGAAAGTCTTACACCATACCACTTCCCAAAGGTTTCCGAATCTGCTCTTAAATCAACTGCAACATCAAAAACCTCGCCCTTAACAACTCTTACAAGCTTATCCTGCGGATAGTTAATTTGAAAATGAAGTCCTCTCAGTACGCCTTTCTTTGAGCTTGACTGATTATCCTGAACAAATTCCACATCTATTCCCGCAACCTTAAAATCATTATAATTATAGGTTTCCATGAAATATCCTCTCTCATCTCCGAAAACAGAGGGTGTTATCACCTTTAGGCCCTCAATCTCACAGGTTTCTATTGTTATTTTTCCATATTTTTCTATTGACATTTTATATTCCTCCGCACTGTTATTTTGCTTGTATGTAAAAAACCACTATATAAATGCATATAATTAGATTTATTATAGCCTAAAAACTGCTATTTTACAACTTATATTTGTAATTTGTTACAAATTTATTACATTTTTCACAACAAAAACAGCCGAACTGTTTTTACCAATCCGACTATTTTATATGTTGTTTTTTATATATTTTATCACAATATGAAATGTATTATTTTAAAAAGACTAAATATTTTGGAAACCGTAGCATTCTTCTCCCACTAGATTTCCGTTTTCGTCATATACTCTGAATAACGTCCAATAATACCCATACTGTGGCTGCCATATAGTCCAAAGACAGTTTCCCGGTGCTCCGCATCGTCCGGTGGTATATATCCATGCCGGAAGTCCCTGTGAATAAAGCGTACAGTCAAGTATAAGCATCTCATAGGTATATGACTGATTAGGGTTATCACTGCTTTCTATACCGATAAGATAGCCTCCGCCCTCATATGGATTAGGCATCTGGCAGATACCTATTATAGCATTTTCGTGATAAAAGTTTGAAGCAAACTCCCCTATCAGCTTACCACTTGCATCTCCCTGCTTTCTGATCTTAAGGCTGACCTGATACATACCTGTTTTCGGTATATAAAACGTATGGGTTGCATCATCTGCCGTCCATTCGCTTTCGTAATTATAATCACCAGCCAAAGTCCACTTATACTCTGCACCGGCAGGTATATTCTCCGACTCCGGTGCTGCAAGTATTACCCTACTGTAATTATTTTCCTTAACAGTAAGGCTACCACTTGCACTGCCAGAAAGTACAAACGGTCTTACTATACCCTTTACATATCCCATATCCCTTAAGCTTAAGCTCTGAGTCTTTACGCTGCTGCCGGGTACTGTCTGGTGCACTATATAACCACCGTCCTTGATAATGCCCACATGGGTTATCTCGTCATCGTCATTTTCGCCCATAAAAACCAGGTCTCCGGAGCGCGCCTGTGACACATCCTTGCCTATGTATATTCCGTATTTGGAAGCATTCTCAAACAAGCTCTTAGATGAACGATAAGAGGAAAGATCAAGACCAAACTGTTTATATATAAGTATAACAAAGCCTGCACAGTCTGTTCCTGTCT